>NZ_JBGBPY010000001.1:3900000-4087704 GCF_041107455.1 Rhodanobacter humi | reverse complement strand
AGCTGGAAGGTGTTTTCGAACTCGTAGCCCAGCAGGTGCTCGCCCTCGCCCGGCGCCTTCTGGTACTTGGCGACATACAGCTCAGCCTTCCACCAGCTGTTGAAGGCGTGCGCAAGCGAGAGCTCGGCGGCGCTTCCGTCGTGGTAGTCGGCGCGCGGATCGTCGTACTGGTACCCGCGCAGCTCGATCTCGCTCTGCGTCGCCACCACGTGTGGCGAATACACGACGAAGTCGTCGGCATGCGCCTGTTGCGCACCGACCGTGCAGGCGATGGTGAGACAAGCGACGGTAAGGAGGCGTTTGTGCTGCAAGGATGAGGAAGGCATTGAGCGGACCAGACGGGTCATCGGGAAACTCACACAGGATTCGGGACGCGAGCGGCTCTGCCCATCGCCCATGACGACAGGCACGCACGACCGCACGGAGATTCAGGAAGGCTGATTGGCAGCAACTGGCGACGGCGCAGGCCTTGCTACAAAGCGTGGCGCCATCAGCATGCCCATCACAAGCAGCAACACGGTAATCAGGTAGAACGCGATTTGGATGCCGCTGGGCCGCGCGTCGTAGCCGACCAGGATGTGGAGCGCCTGTCCCAGCACCGAGCCGTTATCCAGCAGCGCCGAGCTGTTCCACAACTGCGCCCCCCACGCCGGCAGCCAGTCCGCCTGCACCAGGAAACGCGCGGCGGTAGAAGCAAGCCCCGCAGCGAGCAGCACCAGCAGCCCGTTCGTTGCGCTGAAGAAATGGCGCAGCGGAATGCGCAGCAGACCGAAATACAGCGCGTAACCAACACCAACGCCGCCGATCAAGCCCAGCGGCACCCCGGCCACGAGATCACCGGTGCCAGCGCCGCCCGCGGCCATGCCGTACAAGAACAGCACGACCTCCGACCCCTCGCGAAGTACGGCCAGCGCCACTACCGCCAACAGCATGGTCAGCGAGCTGGAGCCAGTCTTCACAGCATGCCCGACAACCTGCATCTGCTGCGCCAGTTCACGGCCATGGCTGGACATCCACACCACGTGCCAGCCGATCATCAGCACCGCCGTCAGCAACACCCCGGCGTTGAACAGTTCCTGCCCGGCGCCATTCACCGCCTGCTCGATGAAGCCGGCAAAGCCGGCCACCAGCACCGCACCGACCACACCCAGCAAGATGCCCCCGCTGATGTAGAAGCCGCGCCGCGGTACGCCACGGGTGGCGGCTGCCACGATGGTGACGATCAGCGCCGCTTCGAGCACTTCACGAAAAACCAGCAATGCAATGCCAAGCATGTCAGCGGCTCACTGCACGACCAGCACGCCGTTGCCGGTGGCGCGATGGAAATCATCAAAGAAGGTGTAGCTCCCGCGATCCAGCGGGCCGACGAATACGGTTGCCGTGGTGCCCGGCAGCACGATCTGCTCGCGGTTGAAGTCGTTGCTCTCGAACTCGGACGGCGTGGCGTCCTCGTTGCGCACCAGTAGCTTGAACTTGGTGTTGGCCGGTACATTCAACGTCGTCGGTTGATAGGTATGGTTGTGGATAACCAGCGTGTACTCGGGTACGGCACCCTCCGCCACGCACGGGAGTGCAGCACAGAGCAGGATCGCAGGCAGAAACAGTTTCATGAGAGCAGGCATGCAGCAAAGAGGATGACGATTGAGTAAATAATAATTGTTCGCATTTACTTGTCAAGGGAATGCCCGATCCCGAATCAACTCAAGAGCCAAGCCGTATCCATCCCGGGAAGGTGCATACTCCAGTGACTGCTATCGCTATTACTACGGAGGTTGCGATGAACACGCTTTCCAAAGTCGTGATGTCAGCACTCGGTGGGCTTGCACTGAGCGGCGTTGCACTGGCCCAGAACACCGCGCCCAGCAGTTCCAAGTCGAGCATGGGTTCGATGAGCAGCATGCAGGGCAACATGCGCGGCATGATGGGCATGCATCACGCCATGCAAGGTATGCACACCATGCCCGCCACCGTGACGTCCATCGATGCGAAAACCGGCATCATGAAGGTTAGTGCCGCCGGCATGGGCCTCACGCTGCATTTTCCCCCGGCCTCGGTAGCGCACCTGAAAGCCGGTGACAAAATCACCCTGCACCTCGGCTTCAGCAAGCCTTAGCGGCACCGACTGCATTCCCCCAATGGCACGGTCGACGCCGTAGAGAGCCGGCGTCGACATCGCGTGCCACTACAGATGGGCGTGCCCGTCACTGGACGGCTTCGAGCCGACCGAGCTAGCCCTCGCGGGCGGTGGTGCGGAAGCGGCACCCTGACCGGGCATATCCATGCCGCTCATGTTCATGCCCTTCATGATCGGCGCACCGGATGCGCGCGCATCGCCATTCCCGTGGCTGTGGCTGCTGGCTTCGTCCATGTCCATGTCCTCATCCGGCGGCGCCTTGGCCACGATGGCCTTGTATTCGGCCGGTGTCATGCCGTGCAGCTTCTCCAGGAAGGCCACCATGCTCCAGATCGTGGGATCGTCGTGGCCCGCCTTGCCCCAGGCCGGCATCGCGCTCATCTTGATGCCGTGCTTTATCACCCAGAAGGCGTCTTTTGGATCGACATGCACCTTGGAAAGGTTGGGTGGCTGCGGGTACATGCCGACCCTCAGCTCGGAGTCGTTCACGCCAGGCGACAGATGGCAGCTGGTGCACATCGCCGCGTACTGGCCGGCGCCTTTCAGGATCAACTGCGGATCGTTGAGGTTCGGTACGGTCAGGTCCTCCGAGCGCAGGTGGATCGAGCGGTTGCGCAGGGTTTGCAGCACAGCGAACACGGGCTTGGTGTGGTGGTCGTCGGCGCCGATGTTGTACAGACCGGAATAGACGAAGACGCCGGCGCCGATGGCCAGGACACCCAAGGTGACGGCGACCGTGATGACGTGTGCAGTGTGCTTTTTCATGGGTAATCCCCCTCAGAACCAGATGCGGACACCGGCCACGATCTGCCGGTCGAGTACGGGTTGATGATCTTGCCGGGCGTAATCGGCGGTGGTGCCGACGCGGCGTACCCAATTCACGCCGATGTAGGGCGCGAACTGGCGGTGGAACTCGTAGCGCAGGCGCAGGCCGAACTGCACGTCGGATACGCCGCTGCCGATACGGCGCTGCGGATCGTCCTTGCCGTACAGGTTGACCTCGGCCTCGGGCTGCAGGATCAATCGCTGGGTGAATAGCAGTTCGTAGTCGGCACGCAGGCGCGCGGCGGTGCGGCCGTTGGCGCCGACGTAACCCGTGGCCTCCAACTCGAACCAGTACGGCGCCAGGCCCTGCAAGCCGAACGCAGCCCATGTCCGTTTCGGGCCTACCCCAAGATCCTGGCGCACGCCGAGCTGGGTGCCCCAGTAGGTGGCGATGGCGTGGTTCCAGAGGGCCTCCAGATCGCCATCGTCGAGTTTGCCGCGACGGCTTTCGCCCTCCGTACGAACCCATAGTTTGTTCGTGTCGTTGCCGTACCAACCTTCGACCTCCCAGGTTTGGCCATTCCCGTCGCGACCGTGGAAGGCTTCCAACTGGTCGATCAGCAACATGCCCAGTGGCGTGTCGTCCGCCATGTCCATGCCCTGCATGGAACCGTAGCCGACACCGTCGGAATAATCGGGGCTGCGTGCATTAGGCGGCGGGTTGCCACCTTGCATCGGGCCCATCGTCATGCCCGGCATCGCGCCCATACTTGCCGCTCCGCCTTGATCCTTCGTCGGCATTGCGCCGTGATTCATGCCGGCGTGATCCATCCCCGACATGTCTTGCGGACTCATGCCGGGCATCGACGCGTGGTCCGACCCCGGCATGTCGCTGGCGGGTGCCGCCGACGAAGCCGGTTGGGTGGGCATCGACATGCCCTTCATGGCGCTGTGATCCATTCCCTTCATGCCATCCATGGGGTGGGAGAGCGGAGTCGACGGCGCGGTGCGGCGTTTCTTCTTGGCTTTCTTGGCGGGCGTTTTCGCCGCCGGCTGCGTCGTGCTGCTCGCCGGCGCCGGCATGGTCATGCCGGGCATGCTGCCGTGATCTATGCCTGGCATGGCGCTCATATTTATCGGCGACGTGCTGCTGGACGCCGGTGTGTTCTGCGCGGTGGCCGCCAGGGGCAACGCCAGCAGGAGCGCTGCCAATAGCAACGGCGGATTCGCGCGCGGTGGGCGGATGCAATGAACGGTCGTCATGACACCACCACCTCGCGGAACATGCCCGCCTCCATGTGATACAGCATGTGGCAGTGGTAGGCCCAGCGACCGAGGTTGTCCGCACTCACCCCGTAGGCGACGCGCTGCGCGGGTTGCACGTTGACGGTGTGCTTGCGTACCTGGAACTGGCCGTCGGGGTTTTCCAGCTCGCTCCACATACCGTGCAGGTGGATCGGATGGTTCATCATGGTGTCGTTGACGAGCACGATACGCAGCCGCTCTCCGGCACGGAAATGGATGGGCTTCGCGTCGGAGAACTTCACGCCGTCGAACGACCACATGTAGCGCTCCATGTTGCCAGTGAGGTGCAGTTCGATCTCGCGGCTGGGTTCCCGTTTGTCGATGGAGCCGCCGAGGGTGTGCAGGTCGGCGTAGGTGAGCACGCGGCGTCCGTTGTCGCGCAGGCCCGTGCCCGGATCGTCGAGGTTGGTGCGCGGCATGTCCACGTGCATGTCGACGCCCGGGTTGTGGTATTCGGTGCGGGCGTGACGCACCACGGGCGCAGCGGCCATCGCCATGCCCCCCATGCCCATGCCAGGCATGCCCTGCATCCCGGGCATGCCTGCCATCCCTTGCATGTCGACGTGTCCGGATGTGCCCTGTGCCATCGCGCCCATCATGTCCACCATGCTCACGGGCATGCGTGGATCCATCGCGGGTACCGCCGCTTCCATACCGGGCCTCGGGGCGAGCGTGCCGCGGGCATAACCGGTGCGGTCGATCGATTGGGCGAAGATCGTGAACGCCCGATCTTCCTGTGGCTCGACGAGCACATCGTAGGTCTCCGCCACCGAGATGCGGAACTCGTCGACCGGCACCGGCGCCACATCCTGGCCGTCGGCGGAGATCACCGTCATCTTCAAACCCGGAATGCGCACGTCGAAGATCGTCATCGACGAGCCGTTGATGAAGCGCAGCCGGATCTTCTCGCCCGGCTTGAACAGGCCCGTCCAATTGCCGGCCGGGGCGGTGCCGTTCATCAGGTAGGTATAGGTGTAACCGGAGACGTCGCTGAGATCCGCCGGGCTCATGCGCATCTGGTTCCACATGCGCCGCTTGGCCAACGCTTTCTGCAGACCCAACTCGCGCACGTCGTGGAAGAATTCCGGCACGGTCGGCTCGGCGAAGTTGTAGTAGTCGCTTTGCCGCTTCAGCGTGGCGAAGATGTGCTCGGGGCTGGTGTCGCTCCAGTCGTTGAGCATCACCACGTAGTCGCGGTCGCTGGGGTTGCGCTCCGGGCCAGCCGGATCGATCACCAGCGAACCGTACAATCCGGTCTGTTCCTGGAATCCCGAATGCGAGTGGTACCAGTAGGTGCCGCTCTGGCGCACCGGGAAACGGTAGGTGAAGGTCTCGCCCGGTGCGATGCCGGGGAAACTGATGCCAGGCACGCCGTCCTCTTGGAACGGCACGATGATGCCGTGCCAGTGAATGGACGTGGGCACCCGCAACCGGTTGGTCACACGCATCGTAACGGTGGTGCCTTCCTTCCAGCGCAGGGTCGGCCCCGGAAGGCTGCCATTGACGGTCGTGGCCAAGCGAGGCCGGCCGGTGTAGTTCACCGGCGTTTCGGCGATGTCGAGCGCGAAGTCGGTGCCAGTGAGGATGGCGGGTTGGCCTGCGCCGGTCAGCGCCCAGGCTTTGGACGGGCGCAGCAGGCCGAGCGCGGCGATGGTGCCACCGAAGGCGACACCTTGGACGAAACGACGCCGCGACCAGACCATCGCGGGTGGGGGAAGGATTTTCATGGGGCCTCTCCAAGGCAAGCGGCATCCTCGTGGTGATGCCGATCACAGCCAATGGCCACGAAGGTCGGCACGCGACCGTCATGCGCCAAGCTCATCGAAACGAGGGGAGAATCAGACCGCCGGGGGTCGGAGTGGGGGCGCGCTTGTCCCTGAAGGGGGCGCCGTGCGCGAAGGCACTGCGTAGCTTGCCGTCAACGCCGTCGAAACCAGCACTACCGTCGCCCTCGGCAGGAGCGCCGTGGCACACAGTGCGGCGCAGGCACACTGGCCAACCGAACCGCCGCAGCAATTTGCTGTGTGTTGGCAACAGGAATCAGTTGTGCTGAACGTTGCCGAGTGGTGGCAGTGCATGCCGTGTCCCGCGATCGCAGTGACCGTCGCATGCGCGGGCTGGGCGTGGGATTCGATTGGCATGCTCATGGGAGCAGCCGCCACGGATTGGATCACGAGCACCAGCCACGCCAGCACGCTCATCGCGCGGAGGCGACGTGAACGAGCCAGTTGGCGCAGGGAGAGTCTCATGACGCGAGCTTACTGGGGCGCTTTCGCCCTCTCAACTCTGGAGGTGGGTTTAGATAGTGTATGAACGCTTTATCGCAGTAGGTATAGTCAATCCGTTGGGGGCGCCAGGTCATCTAGGCCTCGTGCATAATGTGTGGTCAAGCGCAGCAACTGGGCTCAGTTTGCGTCGTGGCCTGCCCGCTGACGACATCCTTGTAAGCCTTATAGGCTTTCAGGGCCCACATTTCACCGACGCAGCCGCCCATGGTCGAGGCGACAGCCAGCACGTCACCCAGTTCTGCCTCGGTCGCACCGAAAGTCACAGCCTGTTGCACGTAGAACACGATGCACGGCTCGCAGCGTGCCGAGATTGACCAGAGCATCGCGGCGAGGGCCTTCTGACGCGCGGGCAAGGCGCCGTCCGTGAAGATCGCGGCCTGCCGCATCTGCTGGATATGACGGGTCACCCCATGAGTCACCTTGGCGAAATCGCCCATCAGGTCGAGCACGGGGTCGATGGCTTTCAACGACATAAGCGGGGCCTTCAGTGTTGCACGGTGGAGGGATAGCCGGCATCCGCCGTCGCGTGGGTCAGCGTGGTCGGCTGCGTCTTGGCGTCGTCGTAGGTGACGGTCACGGTTTTCTTATCGACATTGGCGGTGATGCCACCCACGCCGTCGATCTTTTGCAGGGCCTTCTTGATGGTGATCGGACAGGTCGGGCACGTCATGCCGGGCACATCGAGCGTGACCGTGCGGGTGGTGGCCAAGCCGGCGGTGGAGACACCGGCCAGTATCAGGGCAAACGCGAGCGTGGCTTTTTTCATAGGGAAGTCTCAGTAAAACCAGGGGGCGACATAGGGAAAACCGAAAGCGACGAGCACCAGGGTGACGACGATCCAGAACAGCCGGCGGTAAGCGCGACGAACCGAGGGGACTGCGCACACCTCACCCGGCGCGCAGGCGGCTACCGGACGGAAGATCCGGCGATAGGCGAACACCAAGGCAATCACCGAAACGGCCAGGAACCATGGCCGAAACGGCTCCAGCCGGGTCAATTGACCGATCCAGGCACCGCTTAGCCCAATGCTGACCAGAATCAGCGGCCCTAGGCAGCAGGCGGAGGCCAGGACGGCGGCCAGGCCTCCGATGACCAGGGTGCTTTTTTCGCTGTTTCGGGCCACGAGACGTCCTGCTGGGATGGATGGGCGATTCGGCGTAACCTTACTTCCGTAGTGAACTACGGAGTCAACCTTCCATGGGTTACACGATTGGCGCCTTGGCCAAGGCCACCGAGGTCCACGTCGAAACGATCCGCTATTACCAGCGGCGCGGCCTAGTACCGGAGCCGGCCAAGCCACTCGGCGGCATCCGCCGCTATGAGGACATCCATGCGCGCCGTCTGCGATTCATCAAGCATGCGCAGACGCTGGGCTTCAGCCTGGATGAGGTCGCCGACCTACTGGCATTGGAGGACGGCCGTCATTGTCGTGAGGCCGAAGAGCTGGGCGCAAACAAGTTGGCCATGGTACGTGAGCGCATCGTGCAATTGCAGCGTGTCGAGCAGGCACTGGCTGCTTTGGTCGATCAATGCCATTGCAACACCGGTCAAGTGCAGTGCCCGCTGATTGCCGCGCTGGAGCAGGCAGCGTAAGGGCGGTCAGTCCTTCAGATATCCATCGCACTCGGCGATCAGGCGTTGCACCTCCAGATCGTCGGCGTCCGGCCGTGCTAGCAGGATGGCACGCAGCTCGGCGATCTGCGTATTGTTCGGGATGAGCTCCGACGGGCTTTCCCACATCCAGTCGACCATGATCGAGTACAGCTCCGCCGCCGGCAGGGAAGCTACTTCACCGCGCGTCGGCACATACATCCCCATACGCAGCACCGGATTGTCCCGGCCATGGCTTTCGCGGGCCGCCGCGAACGCGCTGTCGGGCATGCCAAAGCGATCATCGGGGGACGGTGTCATGGGCGCTCCTTGGGCAAGGGGATCGTGGCGCGCGCTTGCGTCGTGCTGGCATGCCGCGCGTCTTCTTCGGCGTGCAAATAGATGGACGTAGTGGCGATCGAGCTGTGCCGGAGATTGTGCTGGATATGATGCACCGGGTTGCCGGCCTCGGCCTGGTGTGTCGCGGCCGTATGCCGTAGCCAATGCGTGGAGGCTCGCCGCAATCGTGCGGCCCGCACCGGATCGGTGGGCGCAACAACTTCGGCGACGCGCCCGAGCGCTTCTTTTACGATCAGGTACACCGCTGTCGCGGTGAGAGGGGCATCGCGCCCTGCAATGCCAAGGATCAGCGGGCGCGGGCTGTCGCTGCCTGGAACGACGGGCAAGCCGTGAAAGGCACGGTAGCTGGCAAAGTCGGCCATCAGGGCCTCGCTGATCGGCACGTCACCCTCCACGCCACCTTTGCCGGTCACGCGCAACCACCAACAGCCGCGACGATGGAACAAGTCGCTTTCGCGCGCCTGGGCGGCTTCCGAGGCGCGCAGGGCGGTCTCGTAGAGCAATCGCAGCACCCAACGTGCGCGCTCGTAACGCTGTCGGTCTCGTCCGCTCGCCTGCGGCCATTGCTCCACGTGAACAAGAACGTCCTGCCACAGCGCACGATCCAAGTAGCGCTCGATGGTCCGTCGACCTTGACGGCCACGCCGGCTACGCGGCTGCAACGCGAACGGTGTGCCGGCGAGATACCCGGCGCGCACTAGGTAGTTGAACAGGCCCGACAAGATGCCCAGCGCCTGGCGCTGGCTCCGTTCCGATAGTGGGCCGGCAAACAACCGTCGGTGATCGCCACGGCGCGCCAGGCTTTCATCGCACCACGTTGGTAGCGGTTGAGCCAAGAACGCCTCGTAGGCCAGGACATCCTCTCGCGTCAGGCTGGATACGGCTTTGCCACGAATCTGAGTTGCCCACAGCAACAGACGCTCGGCCTCTTTTCGGTAACTGCGAAACGTGTGCGGTGAGCCGTGGTATTCGGCCAGCCACAACCCGATGGCCGCGACATCGTCGTTGGCCGCGATCTGTCGTGATGCGCTGGCAGGCGCCCGGTTGGTGCCCGCCATCCCGGAGAGGTGAGTGGGTAGTGTCGCGGGGACGACGGTGCTGAGGGCAAGTTCGCTCACAGGCTTTCCGATGTCGGAAGGGGTATGGACTTCAAGCGTACACCCAAAAGACTTTTGATTATGGGAGTTATCGTAAATTTCTTAGATTAATCGTTACATATATAACGTAATACTGTGATATACACACTGAGAGTTCTGCAAATTTGACCCTCCGAGCGACTGGAGCAGCCATGAGCCGAGTCAGCGATACCCGTCAACGCACCCGTGAAGCCGCCGCCGCCTTGGTCGCGGACGGGAGACGCCCCCACGAGCTCACCGTCGACCTGATCTACGCCGCCATCCAGCAAGGCAGCCGAACCACCATCAACGACGAACTGAAGCTGTGGAAGGATGAGCGGGCCAAGGCCGATGCCCTCGGCGCCGATCTACCGCCGGTGATCGCGGATGCGATGCGCTCACTCTGGGTGGCGGCCGTGGAACAGGGGGAGCAGCTCTTCGGCGAGCAACGCCAAGCTATGGAATCGGACCTAGCGGCGCTACAGCGTGCGCACGACGACACCACCGCCGAACGAGACACCGCCCACGCCACGGTGCAACTGCTACAACAGGAAATCAGCCAACTCCGTGCGCAGAGTGCCGAGCTGCAGCAGCAGCTCGGTCGGGAAATCGAAGCCAAGCGCGAAGCGCTTAGCCAGGTCCAAGCCTTGCAGCACGAGATGGAGGCCGTTCGCACCGACATGGCTCAGCAACAAGAGACTGCACGGCATGCTCACGACCGATTGACCACCGAATTCCAGGCGACCATTGCAGCCCGCGATGCTGCCTTTCAGGTGGAACGGGACAAAGCCAACGAGCGAGTAGAGGCCGCTCAAGCCCGAATGCTGCAAGAAACCGATGCAGCACGGGAAGGACAGCGTCATGCAGAGCAGCAATTGGCCAAGCTGCGGCAACGTAGCGAAGACCAGCAGACCAGCCTCACGGAATTGCGACTGGACATGGCGCGCATTCGTCGAGAATTGGCCGATGGCGAAGCGCGCTTGGCGGCGATGGCCAGCGTCACCGGCGAGCGTGACCAACTCGCCTTGGAGCTGGCTGCCACGCGAGGACAGGTCAGTGGCCTGACTTCGGCGCTTCAATCAGCGGAAGCCCGCGCAGTGGCCGCAGAGAATCAGTTGACTGTGGCCCACAAACGCCGTCAATCCAAGCAAAAATGAGAGCGGAGTCAATACGAAATACTATGATCCGTAAAGACTTTTCGTTCTTATCCCGGTTTTCCGTTCCATTGCTCCCCAAACCCCGACACGGACGGGAACCATGGGGCGCACTCGCAGCCGCCTGCCCTGGCGCTATGACGACCAGCGGCAAGAATTCATCACGCCTGCCGGCGTGATCACCTTGCACGAACTCGCCGGCCTCCGGTACGGGCTGGCCACGTCACACATTGACCTGGTCGGCCCATGGACGGGCTGGCGCATTCGCGGGGCGCTGTTAAAAGCTCCACGCGGCGCGGAGATGACGGTACGGCCAGAGATCGCGGCGCAGTTCGGGCGATGGCTGCGCGACGTGGAGACGCGCGAGGCAGCGGCCTACGGCACGCGCCCGCCCAACGCGCGGCCAACCCTGTACCTGATCAAGAGCTAGCCACCGAAAATCCGCGCATACAGCGGCAAGGTGAGCAACGTCAAACCGAACGCGACCAGGTAATAGACCCAGTCCGGCCAATCCGGCCAACTTGAACGACGACGTCGCCGCGAGACACGACGCGGCGGAAACGGACGCTCAGGCACAACCCACCCCCTGAAAAGCGGTTCGGCGGGAAGAGGTTACCACCGAAGGGAACGACCGACCCCGCATGCGACCGGACAAAATGTCCGCTTTGTGTCCCCATCGCGCGCCGGTCTAGAGACGCCGGTTCCACCGGCTCGCGCCTGCGGCGCCCTTCCCGCCTACTGCAATATCTCTTCGGGATTGCGCGGCGTCGATTCTGGCGGGAAATAAGCCGCGTGCAGACCGCCCACAGCGCCACGGAAGCCGATACCCACACCAGCGGCATCAGAGGGTGCAGCCGGAGCAGGGCCAGCCGCAGGGGACGGCTTCGCCGCCTCCCCCTGCGGCCGATCCCTGCCCCGGCTTTGATCCCCCGACGCCACATGGTCGCGCTCAGAATCCAAAAAGGGATCATAGACACCATGGGCAGCAATCTGGCGGGCAACAGCCGGAGGCACATCCAAATCGGTCCCCTGCTCCGTCACGCAGTACGTAGAGCCATCCTCGACGGCGATGCAGAAAACACGCGGGTTAGAGCGCACCGTCAAGTGATCGTAAGCAGGAGCCGTCCAGGGCAAACCGGGGACACGCGGAGTCAACCACTTCACGTAGTCCGTAGAACGCATCGCGGAATCCACGAGAGACCCGTTGGCCAGCGCCGACGAACTCGACGGCTTAACGGAATCAGCGTGCGCCTGTCCCGAAGCAACACGCTTAAGATGATGCATCACAAAAGGAAACGCGACACACACGCCAACAAAAACGACCGCGAGGAAAACCAGAATCCACACCTTCGCAGGAATACGCCGTTTCATGTTGTGCGCATTCGCCGACTTGTATAAATCGAACACTTTGGCAGGAAGCGTGCCAACACTCTGAACAGACGATTTTTGCGGACCGCTTTTCTCGCAGTTTTCCATGCACCGACCCCACGTATAACGCTGGACTACGTGAGTATTGAACTTACGAACGGCGTGCACATGCAAATCCACAAGACGACGAACGTAACTGCTCAACATATTAGGGTGCTGAGTCGTCAAAAGAAAATCCATACCCTCGTGCCGAACCTTGCTAATGCGCTTGACCCATTCGGCAGGTCGACCCTGATCCAAAGGCATAAGCCCCTCTTCCTGAGCCTCGTCAACCGCAATAATGGCATTCGGCGGTAAATCCCACCACTTGGTTAACTGCTCATGCGTTAATTCAGTAGCAACGCCGTCCGCCAAACCGTCAATGCCGTAATAAAAAAGCGGACGCTCAGGATGCTTATCATGCAAATCGATCAATTCAGCTACAAGGCATGCCGTCTTGCCCGCCCCCGGAAGACCCGTAAATAGTTTGACTGGCATTAGCTCTGCCCCTTCAGCTTCGGATTGAAATTCTCTGTGATGTAAGCTTTGGCAGCATCCGTTATCTCGCGACCTGCCCAAGCACTGAGAACAATGGTCATAAACGTGTCAAGCCCAAAATAACCGATAAACGGTACTAACGGGCCAGCCTTAGCGAGCATATTTTGGATAGGGCCGTATTCCAAAGCAGCATGGCCCGTCGCATGAAGCGCAAAACCTATTCCAACAGAAACCAACGCAGAAATAACCAGCCGACCTACAACAGTCAGCAACATTTCACCGATCCAAGCGACGACAACAGGCATTAGCGATTACTCCCGGCAGTAATGCATGCGCCAAGATACAACGCAAATCCGATAACCACCCAGCGCAAATAACTGGTCGCATCACAAGCTTCGGACCACGGCAAAGAAAACGAAGAGGACATGAAAGTCACATGCGTATCTACAAAGGGGCACTGTGTACCGTAACCAAATCCTGACTGATCGTAATTGCCCGCATTCGCCTGATCGCCCACAGTGTTACCCGTGGAAGGCGTGGTCCAAACGGACCCCTGATCGTAACTCCCACCCGTTGCAAGCGACGTGGCAGAAGGCGCGGGCAACGTACCGGCCAAATCGGTATGCACCTGGCACGTAGTCGCCCACTGCGCACGGGAGGCACCGCAAAGCACAGCGTCGCCAGTACACACAGGCGGCGTGTTGCAATCCGTGCCACCAGAGTACGTACCATTGCCGCCCGCGCTTGAAGAATGCGCCGGATTAGTACCGTTTTGCGTGGCTCCACTCGACGTGCCCAAATCGCCCGATTTTTGACCGTTCGACGTAGTGCCACCTGCCGTATTGTAGACATTGACCGTCGTAGTTGTTTGCCCACCCGAAGTAGAAACGTTATAGGTATCGGTTCCAGAAATTTGCGTCGCCGGATCAGTGACAGAGGTAGGCGGATTGGTTGGAATCGGCGCCTTAGGCATACCTACACACAACGTGGCAGACGAACCATCCGAATAACAATTCGGTTGCGGCGTGGGAATGGTCGGAGCCGTCGGAAACGCCGCCTGAGCAGGAGTGCAGAATTGCGTTCCAGACTGATCCACAATACACGCTTGCCCCGTTCCCGGATCAACACAGCTACCGCCACCACACACCTTCGGCGAAGGCTGACCATGAGATGCCGTAGTGGGAGGAACAGGAGACGGAGACGACGCGCCATAGGGTGTAAAGGAACCATCGGCATTCGGTGTGCATGACCCACCGCTGGCATGAAACGTTCCAGAAAACACCATCCCACCCGCCGCATTTTCAATACCCGTTCCCGCACTGAACGTTTCCACACAACCGACGCCCTGAGTAGAACCCTTGTAATCGAGCGACGAACATATCTGTACTGCATTAGCCGCCGTTCGATTATTAGCAAACGCCGTTCCAGAACCATCCGCAACGGAAGAACAACCCGGGTCCTGATACGTAGAGCAATCATAGAAATAATCATTTTGAATCGCACTACCGTACTTCAAAACCACATCACAACGACCGCCCGATACCTGGCCGAGATTAGAACAGTACATCGAAGGATTGATAGCTACGTTGGCTTGGCAATTCGCCATCGCCTGCTGATAAGTGCCATATGCACTAGCACGCGCCTTCGGAGACGACACTAAAGCCGAAACACCAACAAAAAGGACGACGAGCAGGAATCCTAGCGACCGTCGCGCGAGAAAAGTAGCCATGCGCCCCCCCCAAAGTACGAGCAAAACTAGATGCATACGGAAACAACACAGATTTACTTCCGCCGCGAAAACAAAATCCACGCTGCGCCCAACATGCAGACGAGCACCAAATAACCCGCATAATCCACGATTGTCATACCCTTTCCTTTCAGACGTCTAAACGGCTAAACGACTCAAAGGAAAGGGCGGCAAAGCCGCCCTCCCCTGGGTGGTTACAGGTTCGCCAGCCACTTCCAGACCTTGCCGCCGTAGCGCATGACGAGGTACGCGGTACCCATCGTGGTGAACGCGACACCGGCCCCGACGAAAATCGGCGTCACGCCCGAAACGTCGATGGTCGGCGTGGTCTGGGCCATCGAGGCACCGGCAGCGACAAGCAGGCCGGACGCGACGGCAACACGGGTTTTCAGGTTCATCTCAGTCTTCTCCCACCTGCTGCAGGTCGGCAAACACACGTGCAATCGCCCAGCAGGTGATGATGGCGACCGACAACGCGACCCCCGCCGTAGCGTCCAACGGAGGCAAAACGAAAGGCTGCTGCACCCACACGAGGTGTTGGCAAACAGCCGTAGATGGATCGATGTCAGCAGGCGCACACGCAGCGAACTGAACCGCCGTAGGAGCAGGATCAGTCGAGGAAGCAGGCGCAGGTGACGACGACGACGACGCTTGATACATGGCGATCCCTACGGGCCGGGCTGCTACGGGTTCGCTACTCGCTCATCCCGCGTACGCGGGAGTGAACCCCTCCACATCCCTATCGCGACCGCCACCACACCGACCAGAACGCCCAGGACGAAAGGAAGCAATTCCATGGGGTTCCAAACGATGCAGTAGCGGTCGAGGCAGAACATCACGCGGCCTTTGCGTTCTTGATGAGAACGAGGCCAAGATCACGCGCGACCTGCAACCCGAAGCGACCCACCGTGAACGGCGTGGTCACTTCGTACGTGCCGACGGGATAGCCCGGATGATCGTCGGCAAGCGTGATCCGGGTTTCGAGCGGGAAGCGCGCGGCACCATGCACGATGCAACGCTGTTCCTTGATCGAATACGGCTTGCCGGTTTTGCCACTGGTGCCCGAGCGGACTTCCACTTGGGCGTTTTCGATTGTGATGGTGATGGACATTTCAGTATCTCCAAATGGACGTCTAGCCGTCTAAACGATTCCAACCACCCGGCTAGAATGGTGGCGGAACCTCATAACCCAGCTGGTAGCGCAGCACGCCGAGCAGCGACTCATGGTCCAGACCTGAACCCTTGAAGCGCGAGGGCAACGTGTTGCGGAAAATCTCTTCACGGAAAAACTCGACGGCCTGATCGCCCAGGCACTGCCACATGAGGTTGAGGAGAGGCCCGCATTGCTCGCGAAGAAAACGGCAAGCCGCGACCGCGTGCGCGGAAACCTCGCGAGCCTTTTTCTCGGGCCTAGACGCCTCGTCACACATCGGCACGCGATCCGCGAGCACCGCATACGCTCCGCGCATGAACTCATGCGGACGCGTCAGAGCGTCCAGAGGCACCACAGAGTCAGCCGCCCACAACCGAAGCTCGACGCGAACCCACGGTGATTCCGGGTCGCCCAGCTGCTTACCTTTCTCGTAGATGCACAGCTGCTTTCGGCCCTTGAGACCGACATACACCGTGCTCCCCTTTCCACTCCCGTGATCGTCGTGGAACGAGGTCACGGGAGGCTTGCCGCAGCCCACCGGCGCGAATCCACCCGTGCGGGCAAGCTCATTGATCTGGCGAATGTCACCGAGCAGCACCGCGCCGAAATCGTCCAGGGCGATATCGAGCCGCGAAATGTGGGCGTCGAGGTAGCCGGCCTGCACCTTAACCCAGTGCCAATTCAGAACCCGCTGGCACCCGGCACCCGTCAGAGAGACACACCACGTGTCACCGTTTCCACCACGACCAATGCGACCGACACAGTTACCCTCGGCATCGTTGATGTACGCGGAGAGCTTGTAGAACTGCCAGAACTTGGAGCGAAGCTCCGTGGGGTACAGGCCCGAGTCATGACCAAACAGCCAGTCAACAATGGTGCGCGTGGACTGTCCGCACATCTCCCCTTTCTCAGCAGAGAAAACCAACGTGCAGTAATCAATGGAGAGATGGAAGGGTATCGAGGTGTTTAGGCCCGTGTTACTAGACGGGCCGGCATGGCGCGGCGACAGCGCTACATTTGTCGCAAGCCGCTCAACAGCCTGATCCACCGTGCAGCCGATGGCAGCGCCGGAATGCGGCACGCGCAGGTAGATCGCGTCCGATGGTTGGAAGGCGCCCAGGGGACGACGCATGAACGGACGCGGCATCATCGACGGTTCTCCCGCACGAAGGAGATAACCACGCCCACGAAAAGACCCACCTCAGCAAGCCATATCTGACAACGCAACCAGTCAGGAAAACTCATACCGGAGCCTCCCCAAGCAGGAGATTCGCGACACGCTCCAAGCGCAGAGCGCGATCACGCTCGGAACGGACGGCCAAACGGTATTCAGACAGCGCGCGGTCTTGATCGGCGTGCGAACGATGTTGCTTACGAAGCGCCAGATCGATGGCATTCTCGTCAGCGGTCAGCGGCGCCGTCTGCCTCACGACCGCACCCCCGGCAAAGCCGCACCGCCCTGCCCGGTGGACGGAAGGGGCCGACCATGGCCCGAGCAGGACGATGCGAACACCGGAGGAACGGACGAACCGTCGAGCGCGTCGCCCAGGCGGTTGCAGAGGATCGCCAGCGCGAAAGCAACACGCGCAGCGGAGTACAGAACGAGCAGCGCCAGCAACGAGAAACCGAAACAGGCGAGCGGGTAGAGAGTGTGCATGGTTGGCCCCTTTTAAGTCTCCGACCCGGAGACATGGGGCTATGTATACTGCCCGGAGACATTAACGTCAACGGGTCGAGGACATGAACAGCACAATTATTTTGCTTGACAAATACCGCGTTTCGTGCTCGCTCAAATCCGACAATGCATGCGCGGTATCACTGGGCATCGGACGAGCCGCCGTCAGCAAATGGCGGAACGGCACCGGACACCCCGAAGCCGACAGCATCGAACGCATGTGCAAGGCCACGGGCGAACCGATCGCCAAGTGGCTACCCCTGATCGAAGCAGAACGCGCACGCACACCGGAAGCAAAAAAAGTCTGGCTGCGCATGGCGCACATTGCGTCCGCCATCACCCTGCTACTGGCAATGAATCTGCACAGTTCGAAGGCTTACGCAGCCAGCGATACAGCGACCCATAATCCGGTGTCCACTGTATATTATGTCAAATTACAATGAAGGGGTTCACTTCCCTTGTACTGCGGGCGGCATAGTTTCCTGTTGGTTTGGTGACCCGCGCGACTGCTGGCTGCACAGTTGAATGCGACCAAGAAACTTAGGCCAAATCGACCAAAGTTTTATGCAACTTCAGCCAGGAAACTTATGCCAGCGGCGCCAACTGCCAACAAACTTGTGCAACGGGAAAATTCCAGCCTAAGTTTCTAGACCACTGCAGCGCTGCGCAGTCGGCTCTCGAGCCTAGATGGGGGAGCACTCTGAAGTGTTAGTCCGAGATCTGCTCCGCCTCATCGGACGGACAGACCAAGTGTGCTGGTGGCCTGAATGCCGGCGCCAGACGATGGATAAAGTTGCCAGCAACTTGCTCGGCGGTCGCCTGAAGCGAGGGCATCACGTGGGCTTCCGCGCCTTGGCGGCCTTCGATGATCCGGCTGATCGTGGACGTCGCTTCGTTGTCCGGACAGGACTGGCCTTCGCTAGTGACGTTTCGAGCGCCGAGATTTGCCCCGAGAGGTGCGCGACTTCTTTCTCGGCATCCTGCAGCCGTCGGTGGGACGCCTCGTATCGCGCTTCAAGCCCTTGAACCGCGTCACGATGCCCGCGCTCCGCGGCATCGAGGCGCTGCTGCCACTGTTTGGTTTCTTGCCGGGCGCGATCCACCTCCTGGTGCGCCCGGTCCTCGATGGCGCGAAGGTGTGCCGCCGTGCGTTCCTGCTCCTGTTCTGACGCGGTGAGGCGGGTGGCCTTGTCGGCCTGGAGGGCCTCGAGCTCACGGGTGACGCGATCGACCACCGCCTGCAGTCGATCCCGCTGTTGCACCAAATCGTCCCGCAGGGCGTGGCTGTCGCGGAGCTGACTGTCCAGGTTGGCGCAGGCGTGCTCGGCCAGTTCTTGGCGTGTTCGTGCTTGGGCCACCGTGGTCTCGGCCTCGGCCAAGGTGGCCGTCCAACGGACACGTTCCTCGTGGAGACGGGCTTCATTGGCCGAAAGGGCGGCTCGATCTTCGGCCAGCCGGGCTTGGAGGAGGCGTTCGGCATGGGCCACCGCCAACTGCCACAGTGCCGTCATCGCCTGCCCCGCTTCCGCCGGGAGTTCCGGGAGCTGCAGGACGTTCTGCAGGCGCTCCGCCAAGCCACTGCGCCACATGTCCAGCATGCGCGTGATCGTGTTCGGCGAGCCGGTGCCCAAGGCCGCGCGCACTTTTTCTACGGTCGGTTTGTCGCCGGCGGCGACAAACGCGTCCGCGGCCGCGTTGACCTGGTCCTGGGTGATGCCTGTGCGCATGAAATGCTCTCCTCGATCGGCGCCCTGCCCGCTTGGCTTCGTACTCGCGATAAGTGATGATTATCGTGGCTAGATGCCCTATTTCGTAGTATACATTACATAGTATGAAAGATATTTTACCTATTCCCGCCCTCGCCCAACCGGCCTCCAGCCTGACGCTGCCGATCCAGCTGGCCCGGCAGGCCGCGGATGCCGTGCGCGAACTGCTCGCGGAAGCGGCCGCGGCCAATACCACGCGCAGCTACGCCAGTGCCCTGCGCTACTGGGCCGGCTGGCACGCGGCACGCTACGGCATTGAGCTGGCGCTACCGGTGCCGGAAGCCACCGTGCTGCAATTCGTGGTCGACCATGTCGTGCGGCGCTCGGCCGGGGGCGAGCTCGCTTGGGAGCTGCCGGTGGCCGTGGATCAGGTGCTGGTGGCCGCCGGCCTCAAGGCCAAGCTGGGCCCGTGGACGTTGGCGTCGGTGCGCCATCGGGTCGCGGTGCTGTCGACCGCGCACCGGCTCAAGCAAGTGCCCAACCCGTGTGAACAGCCGGCGATCCGCACGGTGCTCAGCCGCGCCGCCCGGGCCGCCGTGAAGCGCGGCGTGCGGCCCCGCAAAAAGACCGCGATCACCCTGGCCGAGTTGGAGGCGATGCTGGCCACCTGCGACGACAGTCTGGAAGGGATCCGCGATCGCGCCCTACTCTGCTTCGGTTTCGCCAGCGGCGGCCGCCGGCGCAGCGAGATCGCCGCGGCGGATCTGCGCGACCTGCGCCGGATCGGACCGCAGGCGTACATTTACCGCCTCGAGCGACGTCCCCCCGGTTTTGAGTAGCACCGCGGTTTGGAGTCCAATCCCCCATCCGAAGGAGGTTGGACGTGAAGAAGCGGTTTACCGAAGAACAGATCATCGGCTTCCTGCGTGAGGCGGACGCCGGCCTGCCGATCAAGGAGCTGTGCCGCAAGCACGGCTTCAGCGAGGCCTCCTACTACCTGTGGCGCAGCAAGTTCGGCGGCATGAGCGTGCCGGACGCCAAGCGCCTGAAGGAGCTGGAAACGGAGAACACGCGGCTGAAGAAGCTGCTGGCCGAGCAGATGCTCGAGAACGAGGTCATCCGGGACGTCCTGCGAAAAAAACCGTAGGCGCACCGGCCCGACGCGCGTTGGTGCGCCAGATGATCGACAAGGGGCTGAGCGAGCGGTGCGCGTTGCGTATCGTGGGGATGAGCGCCAGCGCGTACCGCTATCAGGCGCAGCCAGACCGCAACGTGGCGCTGCGACGACGGATCGTGGAGCTGGCGCAGCGACACAAGCGCTACGGCGTGGGGATGATCCACCTGAAGCTTCGGCAGGAGGGCAGCGAGCCGGTGAACTACAAGCGTGTGGAGCGGTTGTATCGGGAGGAGCGGCTGCAGGTGCGTCGGCGCAAGCGGAAGAAGGTGCCGGTGAGCGAGCGGCAACCGCTGTGTCGTCCATCGGCGCCCAACGAAGTGTGGTCCATGGATTTCGTGTTCGATCGCACCGCCGACGCTCGCGTCCTCAAGTGCCTGACCATCGTCGACGACGCCACCCATGAATCGGTGGGCATCGAGGTCGAACGAGCCATCTCCGGTATCGGCGTGACGCGCGTGCTGGATCGCCTGGGGCTCATTCGCGGCCTGCCCAAGACGATCCGCACCGACAACGGCAAGGAGTTTTGCGGCAAGGCGATGGTCGCCTGGGCGCACGAGCGCGGTGTGCAGCTGCGCCTGATCGAACCGGGCAAGCCGAACCAGAACGCCTACATCGAATCGTTCAACGGCCGCCTGCGCGACGAATGCCTCAACGAACACTGGTTTCCCAGCCTGCTGCACGCCCGCACCGAGATCGAACGCTGGCGGCGGGAATACAACGAGGAGCGACCGAAGAAGGCGCTGGGCGGGCTGACACCAGCCGCCTACGCGAAGCAGTTAAAGTAACTCCGGACTCTAAACCGACCCGCTACTCAAAACCGGGGGGACGTCGCGAGCACAGCAAGACCCAGCAAGGTGGCGTCACGGCGACCTCGACGCCGGACAAGCCGGTGCTCGATCGGGCCGCCGAAGCACTTGAGGCGTGGCTGGCCGCAAGCGGGATCTCCGAAGGGGCGATCTTTCGGCGGCTGTGGAAGGACCGGGTTGGCCCGGCTCTCTCCCCGGCGGCGGTGGGCGAGCTGGTGCAGCGGCGGGCGCGGTTGGCCGGGTTGGAGGGGGATTTCGGGGGGCACAGCCTGCGCTCGGGCTTCGTGACCGAAGCCAGCCGTCAGGGCGTGGCGTTGCCGGCGATCATGGCGATGACCGAACACCGAGCGGTGTCCAGCGTGGTGGGGTATTTTCAGGCGGGTGGCGCGGCGAGCAATCCAGCTGCGCGCCTTCTTGAGGACTCATAGCTGGGGGGAGAGTGGGAGGTGGTCATTCGTTCAAGATGCCGCGAGATGAGTACCACTTCAAAGTGGTCTTGCATTGCCGAAGCACTCGACTCGCCAAGAGGTCTCACCAGTTCTGCGACGCATTCGTACGCACCCAAAGCCATTGTTCACCGGCTGAATGTTCTTAGCCATGTCTTGTAACCGCTTTAATTGCGTCGCCGGTAATTGCGGCCTCCTGCTTGCATCGGAGGAGATAAACGCCTCTGAGGCTTGAGTCTTGAGCCGAATCACGTCCTGTTGAGTTGGTAATTTTGATCCACGGTTGTAGGGCGTCAAAGCCGCTACAGGGCCATTGTCGAGCAATGTGGTCCACACGCTCGGGTGATCACCTGTTGCAGATCCATGATGAGCAACTTTCAATGCCGTTGCCTTTTTCCGTGTCGCCACCCATGAGTCTGCTACTACAGCTTGCCATCCAAACTTAACGTGATTCTCTAAGTCTGATCCCAACAGGATTGCGTCATGCCCCAGATCGATATGTACGGCAACTGCTTCGAGATTGGGCTTAAGGGGTACAACGTTGTTGATTGGATTTCCACCACTGGCCGCCGGAAGGAATTGAGCCAAGTCATTCACAAACTGCTGAAACGCGAAAGGCACCGGCGAAAGCGCAGTCACTCGTGCAAAGGATTGTCCAGCTGCAGATTCAAAGATTATGGATCGCTTCTTGACGTAGAAGACATTTGATCGCTCTTGAATGACCGTATACAGCTCTTGTGTTCCGCGACTAGAGTTGACGACGCGACCGCTGTGTGCTGCAAGGAGTGCCAATGCCTCCTCGCGATTAAACGTATCAGACATATGGAACTCGGCCTCTGGATAGGCTCGCGCCAACTCTGAAATCCCGCGTACATGGTCGTCATGCCAGTGCGAAGCGAGGATCACTTTAACCCCAGACTGGGGTACGTTAATCGCGTGCAAATAATTCTGTGTGGCAGGCTTGCGTGTTCCAGCCTCTATGCAAGAGTCAACAAGCAGCCACGCGCCGTCACCCATATGGACTGCAATGGATTCGCCGAAGCCAGGCCCGAAAACAGATACTTCGATCTCGTCCTGGGCTGGTGCTACACCGTAGTCCATCAAGGCGCTTCCGGCTTGATAACACCCTTTTGGAGTAAGGCTTGCGCCTCACTTCTGATAAGCATTGCATCTCGGCGCGTCCACGCGGGCAGTCGCCGGAATCTAAGCTCTTCCGAGTTTTTAATCGAGCCACTCGGTCGACGTTCCTTATACAGGCTTAGGTAAAAAACCGCACCTGGCTTAACGAGATCGCGATCTTGAGGGCTAACCCATTCGAAATCGATGTCGGCAAAATGGTCGACGGAGCCTCCCATTTTTGATCTCAGAAGTACCCGCATGACTTCGCCATTTGGCAGAATCTCCTGAACTGTGCCCTCCCATACTTGAATAAGGGAGGCTGAGTCGCCTTCTTCGCGATGCAATGACGCAGTTAGTATTGGTCGCTCAATCGTCCAATGCTTCGTAATCGTCGTCATCTTCTCCGACGAAGCAAGATTCGTCGGAAATGTCTCATCTGCTTCTAACGCACGCACCTTAGGCACTCCAAACGGACGCGCCTCAAATTGCTGCGTGGTAGTACCGATAGGCCTATTCTCTGCAAAAGTCGCAAGCTGCATCTTACGATCCTTCGTAAGCTATGGTCTTGTTTAGCAAAGCCTCGAACGTCCTTGTTGCAAAATCCCAAGTCTGATCCCATTCCGCCGCCACCAGTGCGGCAGCTTTCTCAGCAGGGTTCTTCTCGCCAATTTCGGACGTGAGGGATCCTCGATGATCATTCAGTGTCAAAAACACACCAGGCTTGACCAAGCCTGATGGCATAACCTGAATGGTGATCCCGTCGGTAGCAGAATTCAATGCATCCCCCCGCGATCCGTGCGTTGCTTTTACTTGGAGATTGGCTAAACCGACATAGTAGTCTCCTTCAGGAAAGATCTCTTTCCAGATAGCCTTAGGTGCCAGCGTATCTCCCACTTTATGCCAATCTGCTTCGTTTGAAACCTGATAATGCCCGTGAAAATTAAAACCTATTGCGGTAACAGGCATGTGAGGAAGGAGGAGAAATATGCCCTCTGCGAGATCCCTTAGAGCAGGGCTTAATGCGTTTTTACTTGCTATAGCTAATTGATTCGGCAACGCCTGAAGGCGAAACCAATCTGTTTCGCAAACCGTAGCTTGATGTGAAACGACCGTCGCTGGCGACTTGATCGCAGCGTCACGGTCGCCATCTCCAATCAGCTGGTTGTGGAAAAGCCAATCCGCCGAAAAAATGGCGGGATTGATGTCCCCCACTGCAACTATCGAAGACCCAAACTCTGCTGTGCTGACCGGGTTCGGCATCTGGATAACGATCACAGGATGGTATCGGCCAAGTATACACAGATGGCCTAGATAGATCGCTGTTCTGCCCCCTCACCTACAGGAGTAGGCTGCGAAGCTCCCTACCGTGGTGGCGCCAACCCGGATAGAGTAGCGTGTAGGCGGCTAGGATCCAGCTGGTTGTCCACGCGCGCGGAGTTCCCGGTTGACGAAGGCCAACGTTAACTGCTTCGCGTAGGCGGCGGGTGTCAGCCCGCCCAACGCCTTCTTCGGTCGCTCCTCGTTGAACTCGCGCCGCCGGCGTTCGATCTCGGTGCGGGCGAGCAGCAGGCTTGGAAACCAGTGTTTGTTGAGGCACACATCGCGCAGGCGACCGTTGAACGATTCGATGTAGGCATTCTGGTTCGGCTTGCCCAGTTCGATCAGGTGTGACTGCACGCCGCGCTCGTGCGCCCAGCCGACCATCGCCTTGCCGCAGAACTCCTTGCCGTTGTCGGTGCGGATCGTCTTGGGCAAGCCGCGAATGAGCCCCAGGCGATCCAGCACGCGCGTCACGCCGATACCGGAGATGGCTCGTTCGACCTCGATGCCCACCGACTCATGCGTGGCGTCGTCGACGATGGTCAGGCACTTGAGGACGCGGGCGTCGGCGGTGCGATCGAACACGAAATCCATGGACCACACTTCGTTGGGCGCCGATGGACGACACAGCGGTTGCCGCTCGCTCACCGGCACCTTCTTCCGCTTGCGCCGACGCACCTGCAGCCGCTCCTCCCGATACAACCGCTCCACACGCTTGTAGTTCACCGGCTCGCCGCCCTCCTGCCGAAGCTTCAGGTGGATCATCCCCACGCCGTAGCGCTTGTGGCGCTGCGCCAGCTCCACGATCCGTCGTCGCAGCACCACGTCGCGGTCTGGCTGCGCCTGGTAGCGGTACGCGCTGGCGCTCATGCCCACCACGCGCAAGGAGCACCTCTCGCTCAGCCCCTTGTTGATCATCTGGCGCACCAACGGGACGTCGGATTCATTCCAGTCCGCAAGGCGACGTAGTTAAAGGGGAAACGACAGTTGTCCCTTACGGCGCGCGCTCGACGCCAGTCATCACACGCATGTTCAAACCGGTCAATTCAGCACTCGTGGTGTGATTTTCGCCTACGAGAAACAGGCAGCCAGTGTGCGAGGGGTTTCTGGCGGTAGCTGCCTTGATGTTCTTGGCCATGGTCTTGTTACGAACCGCCATCTGGTTCCCCCGACCTTGCAGGGTGCATTCGTCATCGACCAAGTGAACGCGCACACCCCGTTGCACCGCCATTTCGATCAACCGCACCACAGTGGCTGGATTCCCTCCGGGACGTTGCTCGTGACGATCGTACCTAAAGAGGCCGAGGCTCCACTCCTCCTTAAATCGGCACCAGTGCGCGTTCGTACGGATGTCGGTGCCGGCCAGACTGTTCAACCACGCCCCCACGCTTGCGTGCCCCCCGGCAGGCGGATTCGAGTCAAACGCCATCGCCAAGGGCATGTCCGCCACCTCGAGGAACAAATCATTCACCCGCCCTGCAGCGATCAAATTGGCCGCCAGTCCGCGCCCATGCGGATTGTCGTGGCTTTCGCCAATGATCAGACCGGAGGCGGTGACGTCGTCCATCGCTTGAAGGCGTCGATTGCGGATGGGGCCCGCCAACGCTTCTGCCGAGAATCCTTTTGACATGGTGTTCCCCTTGGACAGGAATCCGATGACCTCTTGGGCGCGGTGTGCCCAGCCCGCATACTGCAAATGAGACGCCACCGCATTGGGCAGGCCTCACCGTGACTTTCTCGCCCGCGCCGGAGCCTTGGTGGTGGACGAAGGGTTGGGATGGCGTTGTCTAGCGATCACCACTCGAGTCGAGCACCATGCCAATGCGGCCTCTGGCTGATGCCGAAAGCCTTCGGATACCGAAAGCCCTCGCAATTTCAACGACAGCATCCGTTCTTCGGATTGATCGAGACGCCGCAAAAATTTCCTCAGGCGCCAGTTCTTCGATGAAGCGAACGTCCTCCTCTCGCTCAGGTACTCGGTAGGTATTCCAGCGCTCAGGATCGTCAGCGGCCAGCCACACGAAATATCCACGCTCTGGCTCGGGGTCAGGCTGGAAGTGGAAGTGCCGTTCCGCCAACTCGAGGACACGCTCGGAAATGAGACGGCCGGACCGCTTGAATCCATGTGCGCGAGCCACGCGATCCACGAGCACCTTGTCCAGAATTGGAGCTTCTTGCTCCAGAACTTCGCGAATGCACCTGTGAAGCGTGGAGTCGTAGGAAGGATCATGGAAGCTGGTCGGCTGCAGCGAGGGTTCAAGGCTGGAGAGATCGGCCATACGGTAGACCCGCTTTATGGCTTCTTCCCCTCCGCTGCTCGGACCACGCGCAACCAAACGCGCAGGTTCGAAATCCTGACCACCCTCGTCATCTGCGATCACCTCGTCTCGGGAGGGTGAGTCCTCAGTTTCCTGATCAAATTCCGCGTCCCGCTCCGCAATTACGGCACCTTCGGCCTCCATGGCTTTCGCTGCAGCTGCGGCTTCGATCTCTCGGGCTTGCTGCAACTCAGCCGCCCTATGGCGTTGATTCTCGAGTTCGGTGCTGATGGCCCCATGCAGCCGCTCCAGAGCGCCGTCACGATCAACCCACCACTCCGTCGACCAGATTCGTACCAGCTGCCAGCCGAGGCCGCGCAGGATCTCGCTACGAACCTTGTCGCGATCGCGCGCCGTCGCAGCGCTGTGGTACGTCGCGCCATCGCACTCGACGCCGACTAGATAGTCGCCCGGTCGATCCGGGTGCACGACGCCTAGATCAATGCGGAAGCGCGATACACCAATCTGAGGATAGGTTTCCCAGCCCTTTGCTCGGAGACCTTCGGCGACATACTGCTCAAACGGTGAGTCGTAATCTCCCACTGAGCCGCGCACAGCGGCTGTGATGGCTTTCGGCCCCTGGTGGGCAAACTCGATGAAGTGACGTAGATCGTGTACCGCCTTTGCTGACGTGCGGTTGAAATCGATCATCGAGGGATCGAACGACGTGAAGACCATCATCTCGCGGCGCGCACGTGTCACGGCCACGTTCAAACGGCGCCAACCGCCTTCGCGATTGAGCGGCCCGAAATTCATGGACATCACGTTGGCACCCGGCTCGGTAGGGCCAAACCCGATACCCAGGATGATCAAATCACGCTCGTCGCCCTGCATGGTTTCTAGGTTCTTGACCACGACGGGTTCGGCCAGGTCGTCCTTGAAGAACGGCTCGATTTCAGGGTTGTCGCGCCTTGCCTGGTCGAGAAGATCCTCCACCAGCTGTTGCTGCTCTGCATTGAGAGTGATGATGCCGACGGACTGGCAGGATGCGATGAATTCGGGGTCTTTGAGCCGCCTGACCACCTCCGCCACGATAGCTTTGGCCTCAATCTGATTCCGTCGCCCACCCTTTCCCTGCACATAGATGCCATCGACCTTGTGCCAGGAGACGGCACTCGGGCGCGTGTCAGCCGCTGGAAAGGTGATCAAGCTGCCGCCGTAGTAGCGGTAATTGGAGAACGTGATAAGGCTTTCGTGCCGACTACGGTAATGCCAGGTCAGGCTATGTTGCGGCACGCCTGCACCGATGCATTCTTCAAGAATGCTCTCCAGATCCTCATCGGTATCATCCTCGCCGGCGCCTGCACCACGGTTGAAAAAGCTGGTGGGTGGCATTTGTCGTGGATCACCGGCGATGACCACTTGCTTGCCGCGGGCGATGGATCCAACGGCGTCCCACGGGGCGATTTGGGAGGCCTCATCGAAAATGACCAGGTCAAACAAATCGTGATCGGTAGGCAGGTACTGAGCGATAGACAACGGGCTCATCAGCATGCACGGTGCCAGGGCCGTGAAGTCATG
Organism: Rhodanobacter humi; assembly: GCF_041107455.1. Taxonomy (NCBI): domain Bacteria; kingdom Pseudomonadati; phylum Pseudomonadota; class Gammaproteobacteria; order Lysobacterales; family Rhodanobacteraceae; genus Rhodanobacter; species Rhodanobacter sp. FW106-PBR-R2A-3-15. The sequence goes on along the minus strand of NZ_JBGBPY010000001.1, from coordinate 4,060,100 downwards.
TCCCATCTCTTGGGCTAACTGGCGGACCGGCTTGTGGCGGCGCTGCTTTTGTAGCTCATGCTTGAGAATGCCGAAGCCGCTCCGCTTCGTAACACCATTCTTGTCCGGGATGTTGCCCGAAAGCTTGGCGCGGATGTAGGCCGATGTGAGTTCGCCCAACTCATCCACAGCAGCGGTATATGCGTCGATGTCGCTTTGATGTTCGGCTGGCACGAAGTGGCGCAGAAGCGCCTCCGCATCGATCACCTTGGAAGCAAACCAGCGGGCATACGCTATCTCGAAAGTGTGGGCAATCGAGTCCTCAGAGAGCGTGCCCTGCTCTACCGCCTCAACGAGCGGCTGTAGTCCGCACGCGACAGCTTCTTGGCGTACGCGACGCCAGCTGCACCAGGCATGCAGAGCTTTCTCGTTCCCAACGACGGTTTGGGCGTTGGCGAAGAGTTCCGGTACCTGCTTATGGAGGTCAATCTCGCTCCCCGCAGCCTTGCCAAACTGCTGGGTTGCATCGAATAGAGCTTTATACCGACCCGCGAGCTGACCAATGGCCTCGGCGATGTGGCCCTCCGGCGCTAACAGGTCATTTCCGTCAACCACTAGCTTTTGCGTCTCGTGGCGTAGCTTCACCAGCTGCTCAGGTGAACTGGCCAGCGGCATGAGATTCGAACGAAGGTTCTCCGCCAATTGGGTCGCGAGCGCCATGCGCGTAACATCGGAATTCAAAGCGGACCACCCCGGGACGCCCTGAAGCTCTCGGTCCAGGGCGTCAATCTTGGCCACGACATCCTTCATGGCCGCAAGCAAGGGAAGGTCAGCATCCACGTTTGGCGGAGCAGACGTGCCTGCAGTTCCGGCGAGCGACTTGGCCACTCTCTTCTTGGCCAGCGAAGCAAGGAACCAAAACTTACCGGAGGCCTCAGTCCATTCACTTCTCAGCCTATCGACCTTGATGTGACGGACAGCCTCCGGCGCATAGGCTTGAGATAAGCGCCTCTCCAACCCTTTGTAGTCCTCCAGCAGCGATGCCGCCTGTTGAGCCGCTTCGCGAATTGCTTTCAATGTTGGCGAGAAAGCGAAACGCAGATCCACGCCATGCGCGTCTGGCAGAAGGCGGACAAACTCAAGCAGTTTGCCGGCCGCTGGCGTCGAACCGGCAACCGAAAGCCCAGTTTTCTGTACGACCAGTGCGCAGGCCTCATCGCACACCTTGAGTGCGACGAGGACCTGACGAGCCGCCCCTACTAGGGCGTCCTGCCAGGCATTGGACCATTCGGTTCGAACCACTAGCGTCATTCGTGTGCCGACGCCGCCGGCGGCGCCTCGGTTTAGATCCAAGCGCCTGGCAACTTCCCGCAAACGCTCCATTTGAGCAGCGTCATGCTCCGTATCTTCTGGCCATGAAAGTCGAGGAGTGGTCGGTGCGGCATCCTTTACGACGCGACCGATGGCCTCATGTATCGACCAACCGTTCGGCCAGCGCCTATGGAGCACCTGCACCACTTCGTTGAGGCGATCCCGGAGTGATCGGACCTTTTCGGCTTGCGCATCCCAATCCGCTTCCGTCAGGGTGTCTCGAGACGTCCATGCGCGGTCCAGTTGCTGAAGCACGTGCATTTTGGTGGACTTGCTCGAATGCAGTTCCAGACAGAACTGGCCGATACCCCTCTCTTCCAGGCGCCGTTTCACGACATCAAGTGCGGCCATCTTCTCGGCCACGAACAAAACGCGCCGCCCTAACGCGAGGTTGTGCGCGATCATATTGGCGATGGTCTGCGACTTCCCCGTACCCGGCGGTCCATCCAGCACAAAACTGTGACCCTTGGCGGATGCGACTACGGCGGCCAATTGCGATGAGTCGGCCGGGAGCGGAGTGAACAGCTCGCCGGGTTCGACGGTGTCATCCAAGTCTTTTGGCTCGGGGAACTCGCCCACGGACTCCAGCACGGATCCGCCAAGTTTGTGCTGCAGCAAATGCCGCACCACGTCGTTCTGCATCAGCTGTTCGGAGCGGTCGATCAGATCGCGCCACATCAGGTACTTCGAGAACGAGAACGTCCCCAGAGCGACGTCGGTAGTGACCTCGAAGCCGGGCATATCGCGCACCGCGCGCCGCACGATATTCCAGATCCCTTCGACATCAATGCCGCTTTCGTCCGTCGGCAGGTCGCCGCTCAGACCGGAGATGGTGAGCTGGAAGTCGTGGCGCAGCAGCTCCAGGAGTGTCAGATTGAACCGCGGCTCATCATCCAGCATGGACATCTTCACGCCGGACAGCACACTGCGGCGTTCCAACTTCACTGGTAAAAGAATCAAGGGGGCAAAGTAGCTCTTGGGATCGTCTTCGGCCTTCTTCCAGCGCAGGAAACCGATGGCGAGGAAGAGCGTATTGGAGCCACCTTCTTCGAGATCAGAACGGGCCTTGCGGTAAAGATCGACGAGAGCAGCATCGAGTCTGCCCTTCTCCATGCGGGAGAGCACCTCATTGCGTGCCATAGCCTGTCGAGAAGCTTCTTCTTCGAGGCTTTCACGATTGCGCTTTTCATAGATGCTGCTGTCCCGGCCGCCCATTTCGAGGTCAGGCATGGAGGCGATCCGTACGCTCCTGTTGGCAGCAAGGATGTCCTCGAGCCCTGCCGGATCTGGGCAGACTAGGCGAATTGCCTTGGCGCTTTCAGGCAAGTGCAGGAGGCGGTTTCGGGTTGTTAGGTCGAGTAGCTTGCGTTGCCACAGCTCCAGCTTGTTTGCTGCGGTGGCAGGTTCATCTTCGACCTCGACGTCAAACGCAGGCAGTTCGGGAGCCGATTCCAGAGCTTCGCTGACCTTCGCAGCTTGCTCGTCATGTGTGTCCTCAGCAGCCTTTGCAGTCACGGTAAGTGGCCGTACCTTCTGCATACGGGCTCGGCGCAAGTCGATAGCCATCACGAAATCGTCGTCAGTCAGCTGCCGCTTGGCGACATCTACCGCATGGCTGAATCCTGGCGGGGGCGACTGCGTGGCCAAGGTGGTCTCGAAAACCAGCAGCTCCTGAAGTTCGATCCGCTTGCGCACCGATGAGGCATCTTCATTGAGGACTTGGGCAAACTCCTGCGGCTGTAGCCATACCCCTGTGAATGCATGCCCCTTAGTCAACAGCAGGATGGGATTGAGGCCAGCCTGTTCCAAGGCAGCAGCAAACAGGAGTGCGGTATCCAGACAGGTACCAACTCTGTTATCGAGTACCTGCGATGGAGAGCGGATTTTTTGCCCCTCCTGCTCGAAGCTCGCCGGAGGCAATACATAGCTGATCTGGTAGCCGCATACGGCAGACCAAACACCGGAAGCCAGTTCCCAGGCGCGCTGACGTGAGCCCTCCTTATACCCGTCAATGCCGTCAGGTCGCCCCGCCCGACGCAAGACATCCGACGTGCTTTTGAGCACCTTGTCGACTGCGGGGTCGTTGGGCATGCAAAATGCGGCCAGAAGCTCCGGCATGCTGCCAGCGCCACCCCACTGGTTCCGAGCAAGTAATTCGACCGGGAAGCGACGTTCGGCGACAACGGTGTTCCCCGAGCAGAGGCGGACGTGTACCGACGCATGCATCCCCTCAGTCAGATCCGCCAGGTAGCCATCTTTCAGATCGACATCACGATCGGCGATCGTTATCGAGGAATCAGGGCCAAGTCTGTCGATACGCCACGTCTTCGCAGCTGCGAACGGTAGGCTTGGCTCGAGCTCCAAGGTCAGGTCGTCGAGACCTGCTTGATCGTTGCTCGTGATGGTCAGTTGCCGCAGCAGCGGCACGGCATTCTGGTGCGATGCCAGCCCAAGCTTGGTGCTGACAATCGCCTCGATAGAGATTCCCATGGCCCCTGTCCTTCCGCACCGCTCCAACGGCCGAATCATAGGCCTGAATGGCGGAAGTTACGAATCCTTAGGCGCTTTACGTCTTCGTGTGCGATCGTCCGCAATACGCCTTCGCAGCCCTTGCGTACGTCAGATCCCGGCCAGCGCGCCCTACCCCCGATAACACGGGCAAACCGTTGGGTATCGGCAACACGCCACTCCGTCCTTGCAAGCAGGGCGCCGTGGTCTCAACGAACCGATTGTGGATTCAGACTGGAGCCGTTTCAGCGCTGCTTTGACTGGGGCGTGAGCCAGAACTGCGGCGGAACGAGAAGCGCGTGGTGGCGGCAGGCCAGCCGCACGATTGGCCAGTAACTCGCCTGTATCGCGGACAGGGATTTGAGCACCGCTATTTGCGGCCATACTATCGGTGCCACCAAACACAAGGAAATGTGCGATGTCACGCTGGACCGATCAATACAGTACCCACGCCTTCCACGGTTCCTGGCAATCACTTACAAGTACGGTGGCTGGCGCTGCCGTTCCCGACGGTGCACCACTGGCCGATGCCGAGGAACTTGCCCGATTCCAGAAAGTCGTCGCCCAACTGGTCTCCACATTGGAAGCAGTCGACCCGGAAATTGGGAACCTCGAAGTGCTTGGCAACATGCAGGCATCCGCGCAAGCGGCCTTGGGCGAGGTGCAGGCATTCCTCAGCAACGGCAATGTAGGCCACCTTCGCAACGCCAACGCGCAGGTAGACGCGCTTGCCGCCCACGTCCAGCGATACGCGTCTACGCTGCCTGCTGTCAGTCCGCCCGCGGTCGTCGCTGCAGCAGCGTCGCTTAGCAAGTACGTGGCCGACTGGCACCGAAACGCTTCTGCTCAGCTCGAAGTCCTAGGTAAAGAGGTCGGAAAGGTCGACGCCCGTTCAGTGGAGGCGAACCTCGCCATCGATAAACTCATCGAGCGCATGACCGCACTCGAAGGCCAGTTCCAAACCCAGATGTCGGCCTTCACACAGACCTTTACGCAGGCCGAGGCGTCGCGCGCAGAACGCTACGACAAATGGCAGGAAACCCAACAGGCCAAGGCCGATGAGGCGTTCTCCGAACTCGCGAAGAAGTATGCCGCGGGACTCGTTGTCCTGACCGACTATGAAGACCAGGCAGGCAAGGTGCTTGGATCAGTGGTCAACACGGCACAAGCAGGCGCGTACGCCACCTATGCCAATGAAGAGAAGGCTAGCGCCAACATCTACCGGCGGCTGGCGATCGGTCTGATGGTTGTAGCAGCTACGGTGCTGTTTTTGCCTGAACTCTGGCATGTTGGCCAGTTGGTCGGTGGTTACACCGTTGACTGGCAAAAGGCGCTATACCGCCTGCCCTTCTCCCTTGTGCTGTTTGCGCCTGCAGTTTATCTGGCCAAGGAATCCAGCCGGCACCGCAACAACGAGGTGCTCAACCGTCGTCGGCAGCATATCCTGACAACCATCGAGCCATACCTTGCGTTGCTCGACCCGAAGAAGGCCGAAGAGGTCAAGACTGAGGTGGCCAGGAGTCTGTTCTCCGACACCATGGGCACGCCCGCGGAAAAAGACGAGGACACCAGCAACATCCTCGCTCAGCTGTCGAACCTCGCGACCACGCTTCTCAAGCAAAAGCGATGATCAAATCGCATACCTAATCCGACACGGGCGACCCGATGCGAGCGGGCGCGTCAATGCGACGCACCTCCGCTTACCATCGCCCCCCCTTCCGGCATATGCCCACGTCGGATGCATTGGGGCGTGATGGACTCCCCTACCCTCGATAACCCTTCCTAATCACCCTACCCAAGGTCCATATATTTGGCCCCGGCCTCTGCGCGGATATGGCCGACTGGCTCAACACCTCTGCCTGCCACTGAGAGGCGGGTCGCTGTTGCATACCGTTTAGCGCCGTGCGCCTGCTGCGTTTCATTTGACAAGCATCAAATGCCCTCACACCGGCGCATGCCACGCTGCAATCAAGCGTGCACCGGGGACCGCACCATGTCGCCTCCGGAACCCAGTCGCGGTGGAGGATGTCATGGCTACCCGTTGCGCTGTTCGTCACCCTTGGTTTCACAGGCAGGTGCTCCGCATCTTGGCGCTCGCCACCGGACTGCTTGCCCTCGTGAGCGTTTCGCCCAGTGCCCAGGCAATACCCGCGTTCGCCCGGCAGACGCACGCGCCCTGCACGGCTTGCCATGTCGGTGGCTTCGGGCCACAGCTGACGGCGTTCGGGCGCCAGTTCAAGTTGCTTGGGTACACGCTCTCCGCCGGCGACAAGGACAATGTGCCGCTGTCGCTGATGCTGGTGGAGACGTACTCGAGCACTCGCAAGGCGCAGACCGCTCCACCCGCCAAGGGTTTCGGCACCAATGACAACACCGAACTGCAGCAGGCCTCGGTTTTCGTCGGCGGCCGCATCACCGACCACCTCGGCGTGATGGCACAGGCGACCTATTCGGAGAATGGCGGACTGCTGGGCTGGGACAACAGCGACCTGCGCTACGCCCGCAGCTCCGCCGCATGGGGCCACAACGTGGTGTGGGGCATCTCGCTCAATAACAATCCCAGCGTGACCGACGTCTTCAACACGGCACCATCGTGGCAGTTCCCGTACATGGCGCCCGACCTCGTCCCCGGCGCCCCGGCGGCGCCCATCCTGATGGGCGGGCTGGCCGGGCAGGTCGTCGGCCTGAATGCCTATGCGCAGATCGATGGCGGACTCTATCTGGAGGCAGGCGGCTATCGCTCGCTGTCGCCGGCCTTTCTGCGCGACGTGAACGCGGACTTCAGCGGACGGCTGAGTGGCGTCGCTCCCTATGCACGGCTCGCCTACACGTGGAACCTCGCCGGCGGCAACGCGCAGATCGGCGCCTTCGGCTTCCATGCGGCCCGCGGGCTGGCGGGCGCCAATATGCAGGGTGATGCGGTGGCGTTGGCTGGCCCCAGCGACAAGTTCACCGACCTGGGTGTCGATGCGAGCTACGTGTTGCAGGGCGGCGACAAGCACACCGTGACCTTCAACGGCCTGTACCTCACCGAACGGCAGCGCCTCGACGCCACCTATGCCGCCGGAATTTCCTCGAATCTGCACGACAGCCTGCGCGCACTGAACCTCAATGCCAGCTACTGGTACCGCAATACCTGGGGCATCACGCTGGGAGAATTCGCCGACGATGGCAGCCGCGACCTGGCGCTGTACGGCAACGACGGCCGTCCCGACACGCGGGGCAGCGTCGTCGAGCTGGACTGGAACCCGTTCGGCAAGGCGGATTCGTGGATGCAGCCGTTTGCCAATGTCCGCCTCGGCCTGCAATACACCTGGTACACGCGCTTCAGCGGCTTGGTCACCAACATCGATGGCGCGGGCCGGCGGGCATCGGACAACGACACGTTGTACCTCTATGCGTGGGTGTCGCTGTAGTGCCGCGCATGCCCGCCGGTGACTCGCGCGGGTCGGTGAGGCCGGCCCGGCGCCCTCCCCGCGCGACGGGCCCGCGGCGGCAACGGGTTGTGGTCGCCCGCGCCCGGCGGAGCGGATGATGGGAGCGGTGCACGGGCCACCTGCCGGTTCCGGCCATGTGGTCAACCGCGTGCTGGTCGCCGTCAGCGCGTCGACGCTGCTGCTCGGCCTGGTCGCGCGCTTCCTCGGCCACGAGGCGGTCGCCGGTTTCGTATGGATGATCGGCGCATTCCCCGTGGCCGTGTCGATAGGCATCGCGAGTGCTGTCCGGCTGATGCGGCGCGATGCCGGGGTCGATGTCATCGCACTGCTTGCCGTCGTCGGCGCGATGGTCCTTGGCGAAACGCTTGCGGCCGCCGTCGTCGCCCTTATGTTCGCCGGCGGGAGGGCACTGGAGGACTACGCCGAAGGCAGGGCACGGCGGGAAATGTCCGCCTTGCTGGATCGCGCCCCGAGGTCGGCCAACCGCTACCTGGGCAGCGAGCTCGTGCAGGTTCCCGTGGAACAGGTGTCGCCGGGTGACCGCCTGCTCGTCCGCAGCGGGGAGGTCGTGCCCGTCGACGGCCTGGTCGAGTCCGCGGCGGCCGTGCTTGACGAATCGGCCCTCACCGGCGAGTCGCTGCCCGTCCGGCGGCTTCAGGGCGAGCTGGTGCGCAGCGGCGTGCTCAATGCCAGCGGCCCCTTCGATCTCCTGGCCACGACCTCGGCGGCCGACGGCACGTTCGCCGGCATCGTCAGACTGGTCGAGTCCGCGCAGCAGGCGAAGGCGCCCTCCGCGCGCCTGGCCGACCGCTACGCGCTGCTGTTCCTTCCGGTGGCGCTCGTGCTGGCGGCCTCCGCATGGGCGCTGACGGGCGATCCCGTTCGCGCCCTGGCGGTGCTGGTCGTCGCCACGCCCTGCCCGCTGATCCTCGCCGTGCCTGTCGCGATCGTTTCCGGCATGTCGCGATGCGCGTCGCGAGGCGTGCTGGTCAAGGGGGGTGGTGTCCTCGAAGGACTGGCCCGGGGCGATACGCTTTTCTTCGACAAGACGGGGACGCTGACGGCCGGGCACGCCCGCCTGACCGCCATCGAGACCGTCGATTCCATTGATCCGGACGAGCTGCTGCGCCTGGCGGCGTCCGTCGAGCAGGTGTCCCAGCATGTGCTTGCAGCGGCCATCGTGTCGTTTGCGAGGCAACGCGGGCTCGGCTTGTCGAAACCTACCGACGTGCAGGAAGAGCATGGCGCGGGCCTGGCGGGGACGATCGACGGCCGCCGCGTCGCCATCGGCAGCCACGGCTTCGTCTCGCGGTTCGCGCCGTCCTCGGATTGGGCCGAACTGCTGCGCAAGCGCATGCGCCGCGAGGGTGCCGCTGGGGTGTTCGTCGCCGTGGATGGCGTCCTGACGGGCGCCCTGCTCCTCGGCGATGAGATACGGCTGGACACGCCGCGGGCGATCCGGCTGCTTCGGCGTGCCGGGATCCGGCGCATCGTGATGTTGACGGGGGATCACGGCGAGATCGCCGAGTTCATCGGGGAAGCGCTCGGCGTGGATGAAGTCCTGGCGGACCAGGCGCCGGGCGACAAGCTGTCCGCGATCGAGGCGGCCAAGCGGACGAGCGCCACGATCATGGTCGGCGACGGCATCAACGACGCGCCCGCGCTCGCCGCCGCCGACGTCGGCGTAGCGATGGGCGCCCGCGGCGCCGCCGCTTCTTCCGAGGCAGCCGGCATCGTGCTGCTGGTCGACCGGTTGGATCGCCTGGCCGAAGCACTGGCCATCGCCCGCCGCACCAGGCGGATCGCCATGGAAAGCGTGCTCGCGGGAATGGGGATGTCGCTGGTCGCCATGCTGTTCGCGGCGCTGGGCTATCTCCCGCCGGTGACCGGGGCCATTCTGCAGGAGGGCATCGACGCGGCCGTGATCCTCAATGCGCTGCGCGTGCTGCGGACCACTCCGTTCGGCGAAGCGCGAGGACGGCTGGATGCATCCGAAGGCGCCCGCCTGGCCGCCGAACACCATGAACTCGGTCCCGTGCTTGACCGCATCCGTGCCTGTGCCGACCACCTGCCCGTGCTTCCCGAAGCGGCCATCCATGCCGAACTGGCCGAGCTGGATGCCTTGCTGAGAAACAAGCTGCTTCCCCACGAGCGCGACGACGAAAAAAACCTGTATCCGCGACTGGAGCCCATGCTGGGCGGCGACGATCCGCTGGCTCCGCTGAGCCGCACGCATCGCGAGATACACCGGCTGGGTCACCTGTTCCACCACATGACCGAAGATCTGCCGCGTGGCCCACTGCCAGCCGAAGTCGTGCAGGATCTGCAGCGGACGCTGTACGGCCTGGACGCCATCCTGAGGTTGCATTTCGCCCAGGAAGAAGAGATCTATCACGGGATGTCCGAGGCAGCCTGAAGCGGCTCCGGCCACAATCCGGGCGACCCTGCGCCGCGTCCGCCGTCAGCGCCGCAGTGCCCGCAGCAGTCTTTCCAGGGGCAGCGTATTCAACACGTCGGATGCGGCGAGCCAGGCGCGCCGTGCCTGGTCCACGCCATGGCGCATGTTCGCAAGCCCGGCAGCGGCGTGTGCATCGGTGGAAACCACCAGCTTGCAGCCTGCCGCGCGGGCGGCGCGCGCGTGGACATCGTCGAGGTCCAGGCGATCCGGCTGCGCGTTGATCTCCATGGCCACGCCGCGTTCGGCGGCGGCGGCGAAAATGCTTTCCATGTGGGCGGCAAACTCCGGCCGCTGGTTGACGAGCCGGGTGGTGGGATGCGCCAGGATCTGCACCCGCCGGTTGTCTAGCGCCCTGAGGATGCGCGCGGTCTGTTTTCCGGCCGGCAAGCCGAGCTGGTAATGCGCCGCGACGACGACGACATCCATTTCGGACAGCACGGCATCGGGCAGGTCCAGGTGACCGTCGCCGAGGATGTCGACCTCGGCGCTCTTGAGCAGCCGGAAACCGCGGAAACCGGCGTTGAGCCGATCGATTTCGGCGAACTGGGCGCGCAGGTCCCGGGTATCGAGGCCATGCGCCACGCGCACCCGCCGCGAATGGTCGGTGATCGCGAGATAGTCGTAGCCGAGTGCGCGGGCGGCATCGGCCATGGCCTGCAGCGAATCGTGCCCGTCGCTGGCCACGGTGTGGGCATGCAGGTCGCCGCGAACGTCGCCCAGCTCGACCAGCGTCGGCAGCCGGCCGTCCGCCGCGGCTTCGATTTCGCCGCGGTTCTCGCGCAGCTCGGGCGGGATGAACGGCAGTCCCACGGCGGCGAACACTTCGTCTTCGGTGCGCCCGGCGATGCGCCTGCCGCCGCGGTACACGCCGTATTCGTTGATCTTGAGCCCCTTCGCCACCGCGATCCCGCGCACCGCGACGACATGCGGCTTGGAGCCCGTGAAGTAATGCAAGGCGGCGCCGTGGCTCGCCGCCGGCACCAGCCGCAGATCGACCTGCATGCCGTTGTGCAGTTGTACCGAGGCCCGTGTGGCGCCCACGGCCAGCACGCTGGCCACCGCGTCATGACGGGTGAACGCATGCGTCACCGGTGCTCCGCGACGTGCAGTGACCAGGATGTCGATGTCGCCCACCATGTCGCGACGGCGGCGCAGACTTCCCGCCACCTCCACCGTCTCGACACCGGGCATGGCGCCGAGGCAGGCGAGCAACGGCGCGGCGGCCTGCTCCGCGTCGACGAGCCGGTAGCGCTGCGGCGCGACGGCGCGACGCTCGATGGCCGCGGCGATGCGTGCCGTGGTCTTCGGTCCGAAACCGTGCAGCGAACGCAGCGCGCCGGAGCGTATCGCGCGCTGCAGGTCCTCCCGATTGCGGATGCCGAGTTCGCGATACAGCGACTTCACCCGTTTCGGGCCCAATCCCGGCAGGTTCATGAGCTCGCCCAGCGCACGCGGCACGCGGGTTTCCAGCTCGGCGAGCTGCGGCAGCGCACCGGTGCGCACGATCGTGCCGATTTTCGCCGCGAGGTCCTTGCCTATGCCGGGCAAGTCGTCGAGCGCCTCCCCGGCGGCCATCCGGTCGGACATGCTCCGTCCCGAATCCGCCACCACGCGCGCGGCATTGCGGTAAGCGCGCACGCGGAACGGATTGGCGCCCTGGATCTCCAGCAGGTCCGCATAGCGGCTGAAGAGTTCGGCGATGTCCGCGTTGCTGGCAGCCATGTCCGTGTCTCCGCCCGGTGATTAGGGAACCAGCACCGCCGCGCCACTGAGCCGGCCCTCGCGCAGGTCCGCCAGCGCCCGGTTCGCCTGCTCCAGCGGATAGGGCCGTGCCGCGGTGCGGATATCGATGGTTGCCGCCAGCGCAAGGAAGTCGTGTGCGTCGCGGCGGGTGAGATTCGCGACCGAAACGATCTCGCGTTCCTCCCACAGCAGGCGGTACGGAAAGGCCGGGATGTCGGACATGTGGATGCCGCCGCACACCACGCGCCCGCCCTTCCGGACCGCCCTCAGCGCCATCGGGACGAGGGCGCCGACCGGCGCGAAGAGGATCGCCGCATCCAGCTGCTGGGGCGGCGGCGCATCCGAATCGCCCGCCCATGCGGCACCCAGCGAGCGGGCGAACGACTGCGCGATCGAGTCACCCGGTCGGGTGAAGGCGTACACCTCGCGCCCCTGCCGGATCGCCACCTGCGTGATGATGTGCGCGGCGGCGCCGAAGCCGTACAGTCCGATGCGCCGCCCGTCGCCGCAGCGCTGCAGGCAACGCCAGCCGATCAGGCCCGCGCACAGCAGCGGCGCGGTGGCCACGGCGTCGGCACCGTCGCGCAAGCGGACGCAGTACGCCGCACGCGCCGTCACATGGCTGGCAAAGCCCCCGGGACGGGTGTACCCGGTGAACTCGGGATGATCGCAAAGATTCTCGCGATCCGCCTTGCAGTAAGCGCATTCGCCGCAGCTGCCGCCGAGCCACGGCACGCCCACCCGCGCCCCCGGCGCGAGCGTGCCGACCTCCTCGCCCACCGCCTCCACGATGCCGACGATCTCATGTCCCGGTATGAGTGGTGGCCGAATCCGCGGCAGCTCCCCGGACACGACATGCAAATCGGTGCGGCAAACGCCGCAGGCTTCGACGCGCAGCAGCACTTCGTCCCGCCGCACGGCGGGCGTCGCCAGCGTCTTCAGTACCAGCGGCGCACCGACCGCTTCCAGCACCATCGCGCGCATGGGTTGCCGCCTCTGTTCGCGCTGGCGTCAGTGCCGGAACAGCACTGGAATGTCCGCCCACGCCAGCACATGCCGCGTGGCGCCGCCCAGCCACCACTCGCTGAAGCGGTTGCGTCCGTAGGCGCCCATCACGAGCAGGTCGGCGCCGAACTTCATCGATGCGTCCAGCAACACCGTGCCCACATCGTCGTGCCCGGCGGTGATCGTGCGTTCCTCGGCCTCGATGCCATGACGCTGCAGGTATTGGGAGATGCTGAAGGGCGGATCCCATTCCACGCCGTAGCCGGTGTCGCGCTCCGCCGCCCCCCACAACAGCAGGACTTCCTTGCCCCGCAACAGGGGTTGTGCCGCATGGATCGCCCGCATCGCCTCGGGCGAGCTGTTCCAGGCAACCGCCACGCGCCGAATCTGCCGGTCGGGCAGGATTTCCTCGCGGGGCAGGACGATGCACGGCATGCCCGACTTGAGGATCAGGTCCGGCAGGTCCCACGGCGAGTCCCGGTCATTCAAGGGATGGTCGAGCACCAGCAGATCGTGCCGCGTGATCGCCTGCAACAGCGCATCGGAAGTCCTCCCTTGCGCAACAACCCAGTCGAACTGTGGGGCGCCCAGCGATGCCGCCCATGCCTGGAGCGACGACCGGGCCTGGACCGCCTCCTTCACGAGTTCGAGTGCGCTTTCCACGTACGCCGTCGTCATCGGCGGGTCAAAGCCCGGTATGTAGTGCATGGGATGCGGGCAGGTGTAGACCGCGGTGACCGATGCTCCCAGCGTTGCCGCGAGTCGCACGCCGAACAGGCTCGCCGGCGTGTGATCCCGGTAATCCCTGGCGTGGATGAGGATGTCTTTCATGGAGGTACTTCCACCAAAGGGGACGCGGGTTTCGACGGCAGCCCGAGGTCCCGACCCGGCTCAGCCCACGGCGATCTTGCGCGCGCTTCCGTTCGCCTTCTTGGGCAGTGTCAGCGAGAGCACGCCCTTGTCGTAGCGCGCCTCGGTGCGGCTCCCGTCGATTTCTGCAGGCAGCGTGAAGGCCCGGTAGGCCTTTTCCCACGACCTTTCGACGACGAGCTCCTTTTCGCCCTTCCTTTCCTTCTCGCGCTTCGTTTCCGCGCTGATCGCGACGTGGTTTCCTTCCACGGACACGTCGATGTCGTCCTTGTCCAGGCCGGGAATATCGGCACGCAGGTGGAAGGCGTCCTCGCCTTCGGTGATGTCCACCCGCATGTCGACGGTGAATTCGGGCTGGTTCCACAACGGGCCGAGGCCGAAATTGCGCAGCAGATCGTCGAGCGATGCCGACGTCTCGAACCTTGCGGGGCTCCGGAACGGAATGAAGCGTGTGATGGCAGTCATGGGGAACTCCTCGAGTTTCGAACACGCGCGTGGGAGCGCATCGATACGCTACGTCGGTATTCACGCCCCCTGTTGACGCATGTCAACTGCACTTCGCATCGCCGCCGCTTCGTCTTGACCGGGGTCAACATGCTCGTGCGCTTCCGCGGCATGGTTCCACCTGACCATGAATGATGTTTCGCACACATCCGCCGCGACCGATCCCGCCCTGGTTCCGCAGGCGCGCCTGTTCGATCGGCTCGGCAGCACCCGGGATGGATTGCCCCAGGCCGAAGCCTTGCGTCGCCTGGCCGCGCACGGACCCAACGAGGCCGATGGCAATGAACGCGCCGGCCATTTCGCTGCCCTGGTCGAGCTGTTCGGAAATCCGCTGGTCCTGATGCTGCTGGCGGCGGCCGCGGTCTCGGGATTTCTCGGTGATCGCGCTGGCGCGGCGATCATCGTGGCGATCGTGCTGATGAGCATCACGCTCAACTACACACTCAGCTATCGATCGAAGCTGGCGGCGGAACGGTTGCGGCAAGAGATTGCTCCCATCGCTCGGGTTCTTCGCGACGGAATCTGGTGCGATGTGCCGAGGCGCGAACTGGTGCCCGGTGACGTAATCCGTCTCATGGCTGGTGACCGCGTACCTGCGGATGCACGATTGCTGGAGGCCCGCGAGTTGCACGTCCAGCAGTCGGCTCTGACCGGCGAATCCGCACCGGCGGAAAAGGACGCCTGCGAGGAGCCGCACGGGTCGACGGGCGCCGACGCGCAACACCTGGTGTTCCTCGGCACCTCGGTAGCCGCCGGCACCGCCACGGCCATCGTGCTGGCGACCGGCAGCGATACCGCCTTCGGCGACGTGGCTGCGCGCCTGTCCGAGCGTCCACCTCCCACCGAATTCGAACGCGGATTGGCCGGCTTTGCACGCCTGATCATGCGTACCGTCTTCGGACTGGTGCTGGTGGTGCTGCTTGCCGGCATCGTGTTTCACCGCCCGCTGCTGGAAACCTTGCTGTTCGCGCTGGCACTGGCGGTCGGGCTGACCCCCGAGTTCATGCCGATGATCACCACGGTCACGCTGGCCCGCGGCGCGATGCGCATGTCCCGCCACCGCGTGGTGGTCAAGCACCTCGCGGCGATCGAGGACTTCGGCAGCATGACCGTGCTGCTCAGCGACAAGACCGGTACGCTCACGCGCAACGAAACCGAGGTTTTCGAAGCTGTCGATCCGCTCGGCAAGCCATCGCCGCGAACGGAGGGCCTGGCGCATCTGAACAGTTCGCTCCAGACGGGCATACGCAGCCCGCTGGACGAGGCCATCCTGCGCGATTGCGCATCCGCGCAAGAGGGTTTCCGCAAGCTCGACGAGATTCCCTTCGATTTCGAGCGGCGCCGCTTGAGCGTGGTCGCCGAACACGGGGACGAGATCCTGCTGGTTTCGAAGGGAGCGCCGGAATTCGTGATCCCGCGGTGCGCATCGTGCGAAGTGGATGGCTCCAACCACAAGCTCGGCGGCGACGAGCTGAAAGACATTGCCCGCATCTGCGACTCCTATGCCAGGCAGGGCATGCGCGTGCTGGCGGTGGCCTACCGCAGCGTGGATCGGAAATCCCGCTACACGACAGCCGACGAGGACGACCTGGTTCTCGCCGGATTCATCGTGTTCGCTGATCCGGTGCTCCCCGACGCGGCTGATTCCCTGCGCGCGCTGGTGCGCGACGGCATCGCGGTGAAGATTCTCTCCGGCGACAACGAATTTGTCGTCCGCCATGTCTGCGAACAGGTTGGACTGGACACGCGCGAGGTCGTTACCGGTACCCAGGTGGAGCAGCTTGACCAGGACGCCCTGGGCATAGTGGCCGAGCGTGCAAGCGTCTTCGCGCGACTCAATCCGGCCCAGAAGCACCGGATCGTGCTGGCGCTGAAGAACCGCCGTTACGTAGTGGGCTTTCTCGGCGACGGCATCAACGACGCGCCTTCGCTGCACGCGGCCGATGTGGGTATTTCGGTGGCAAATGCGGTGGACGTGGCGCGCGAAGCGGCCGACATCGTACTCGGCCAGCGCGATCTGGGTGCCTTGCACGCCGGCGTGATCGAAGGGCGTCGCGCGTTTGCCAATGTCACCAAGTATTTGCTGATGGGCACCAGTTCCAACTTCGGCAACATGCTCAGCATGGCGGCAGCATCCCTCGTGCTTCCGTTCCTGCCGATGCTGCCGACCCAGATCCTGCTCAACAATTTCATGTACGACATCGCGCAGATCACCATTCCGGGCGACAACGTGGATGCCTCTCAGCTGCAGGCGCCGCGTCGCTGGGACATCCGCCTGATTCGGCGCTTCATGCTGGGGGTAGGGCCGATCAGCTCCCTGTACGATTTTCTCACCTTCTACATGCTGCTCGCCTTGCTGCACGCATCCGAAGCCGAGTTTCATACCGGCTGGTTCATCGAGTCGCTGGCTACGCAGGCACTTGTGCTGTTCGTGATACGCACAACGGGAAACCCCTTGCGCAGCCGTCCCAGCAAGACGCTGGTCGCGAGTGTGCTCGCCGTGGTGATCGCCGGCATCGCGCTGCCCTTCACGCCCCTCGGTACCGATTTCGGATTCGTTCCCGTGCCCCCGGTGTTTTTCGCGTTCCTCGCCGTCGCCACCATCACCTACCTGCTGCTGGTGGAACTCGTGAAGCGCCGCTTCTTCAGGGATGATGCCGCCGGGCAGGCACCGGGCCGGTACATGCCTCCATAGCTTTCCGCGGTTTTGTTGATGCGGATCAATGGCCGGGCCGTTGCCTCCTGTGGAATGGGTTCCCCTGGATGGAGAACGCCCATGACCGACAAAGAACTGCGCCAGCTCGTCATCGACGAACTGGAATTCGAGCCGAGCATCGATGCCGCCGACATCGGCGTAGCGGCGGAGGACGGCGTCGTTACCCTCAGCGGGCATGTCGCCGACTATGTACAGAAGACGGCGGCGGAGCGTGCGGCCTGGCGGGTAAGGGGCGTCAGGGGCATCGCCCAGGAGATCGAGGTCCGCCTGGCCAGCGACAAGAAGCAGAACGACGACGAGATCGCGCAGCGGGCTCTGAGCATCCTCGCATGGAACACGACGATCCCCAGCCGCGACCTCCGCGTGCAGGTATCCCGCGGCTGGGTCACCCTGTCCGGCAGCGTGAACTGGAACTTCCAGCGCCGTGCTGCCGAAAACGAGGTGCGCAAGCTCGGTGGCGTCACGGGCGTCACGAACAACATCAAGCTGCCCACGGAAGTGCAGGCACGCGACTTGAAGCAGCGCATCCAGGAAGCGCTGAAACGGCACGCGGAGATCGAGGCGGGAGCCGTGCACGTGGACGTACGGGCCGATGGCACGGTTCGCATCGATGGGCACGTCGACAACTGGAGCGAGATGCAGGCGGTGGAGCGGGCCGTCTGGTCGGCCCCGGGCGTCCGCGTGGTCGAGGACAACCTGATCTTCCACTGAGGGTTCCGGCGTCGGCATGCAGAAAGCGGCGTGACCACTTCAGCTTCGCCAGCCGGCGCATTGGACCAACCCGCGAACCCTGCGCCTCACCTGCCACGGGAGAAACGGATCATGGCTGCCTATCCGAATTCGCCGCCGGTCCAGCAGACGATCAAGCTGCCTGCTCCCTCCGGTGCCTGCACTGTCTCCATCACCGCGGCACTGGAGCAGCGGCGCACCTGCCGCACGATCTGCGCCAAGCCTCTGTCGCGGCAGCTCCTTGCGGACCTGCTGTGGGCCGCCTGTGGCGTGAACCGCCCGGAGGGACCGTTCGGGCGGCCCGGGCGTACCGCGGCCTCGGCCAGCAACTCGCAGGAAATCGACCTCCATGTCGCCATGCGCGATGGTGCCTACCGCTACGACGCGCCGGCGCACGAGCTGGTCCAGGTGGCGACCGGCGATCTGCGCGGATACGCCCTGACGCCGGGGCAACGCAGCGCCAATCCCGACATGCCCGTGCATCTGATCTACGTGGCTGACATCCATCGCCTGACGCACTCCACCGGGTTCCTGGAGCCTGGCCTGCAGGACCCGGAGACGCAGAAGTCCTACTACTACGTCGATGCCGGCATGGTCGCCGCCAACGTCTACCTGTACTGCGCGGCCGAAGGACTGGCCGCCTGGTTCCACAACTGCGATCGGGACGCGCTGGCGCTGCGGCTCGGGCTGCGGCAGGAGCAGCGTGTGCTGTTCGCGCAATCCGTGGGGTACCGGGAGGAGATCTGAGCCAACTGCGCAACGCCCGGTCCAGCCCGCATCCGAGGCGTGCCCGGGCATCCTGGGCCGTCGGGAATGGATGGCCTGCGCGCCGGCTCCCGGAGCGCCACTCCGCCCGTGAGCAATGCGGTTCCCTGCCCGTTCGCTCATGTTGATTTCCATCAACAAGGGCATCCGCATGGAGGCATAGCGTGTCCTTCAGCCGCCGCGCGGCGAGGTGGGCCGGCAACCTGGCGCGGCAGCCGGTGAGCGGCACGCATCGCCGCGCGACGCGAAACACCCGTCTACTCCCGGTTCGAAGCGAGGCTCCCATGCACGACCTGCTTGCCTACTGCGAAAGTTGCGAGGACTGGCCGGCTAGTGCGGCTTACGCCGCCCGGCTGGCCGCGGCGTTCGACGGCCATGTGACGGGGATCCATGCGTGCCCAGTCCCCAGCCTGATGTCGTCTCCCTATGACACGCCGGATTTGATGGCCGATCTGCTCAACGTCACGCGCCAGCTCGAGGAAGATGCCGTCGCCAGCGGCCCGTCCTTCGAGGCCTTTGCGCGTGCGTGCGGCGCGACCAGGGTGGCCTGGCAGGTCGCGGAGGAAGAGGTTCCCCGTGCCCTGAATCTTGCGGGCAGCTGGCATGACGCACTGGTCGTCGGCCGGACGCTGCAGACGCCCTGGGGTTCCGCGTCCGCGGTGGGCGGCATGGTCCTTGGTGCCGGGCTTCCGTGCATCGTCGTGCCCGAAGGTCATGTCGGGGAGAGCCTGCCGGATGGCATGGCCATCGCCTGGAACGGCTCCCTCGAAGCCATTCGCGCGACGCACGCGGTCCTTCCCCTGCTGCGCCGTGCCCGCAGGGTGACGATTCTCGATGGCGGACAGCCGCTGTCGGCCAGCCTGGACGACTGGAAGCCGCCGTTCGGGCTCGCCGGGTACCTGGCCAGACACGGCATCCACAGCGAGACCATGTTTCTTTCGAAGCCCGGGGATTCCGTGGGAACCCTGCTGCTGCACGCAGCGAAACAGGCGGGGGCCGACATGCTGGTCATGGGAGCCTACGGGCACACCCGTTTCAGCGAATGGGTGCTCGGTGGCGCGACGCGCGACGTGCTCGAGCGCATCGACATGCCGGTTTTCATGCGCCATTGAGGCATCAGTTCGTATTGCCCGCCTGGAGGTCGATCATGTCAACCGCATGGATTCTTGTAAGCGATGCCGCGCGCGGCCGCCTGTTCGAAGCGTCCGGTACGCCCTGCACGTGGACGGAACTGGCCGGCTACTCCAACTCCGATTTGCGCGGTCTCCCCGCGCGGGGCGGTTCGGGCCGCACCGTACCTCGCACGCACGACAGCATCGGTCCGGCGAGGCACGTGATCGAGCCCCATGCGAGCCGCCGGGACAAGAGCACGCGAGCGTTTGCGCGCATGCTGGTCGCCGACTTGCTCGAAGCAAACGCACGTCACCGGTACGAACGCCTGTTCCTCGTGGCGCCGCCGCGTTTCCTGGGCGTCCTGCGCGGCCAGCTTGGTGACCCTGCCGCCGCCGGCGTGGCAGGCGAGCTGGGCAGCGATCTCGCCGCACTGCCGACCGAAGCACTGATCGGGCATCTCCGGGAGGCTTTTCCGCGTGCGTTTCCCGCGAAGGCCGTACGCTCGGACAGATGAGGCCCAGCCAAGCCGACGGGCAGGCATCGTGCAATTCGTGTCCCAGGGCGCCAATCTGCCCTACGGCGGGTTCGCGACGCCGGACTTCGCCCGGAGGACGCCTCGCCGGATTGCGATGGCGCGGAAACCGGCGATGGCGCGATGGAACCGGACGCGAGGGGATGAACGACCACCCTTTTCCCCGGCTTCATGCCTCGATGATGACCTTCAGCGCATGGGTCCTGGCGGCATGGCCGAAGGTGTCGTAGGCGTCGTCGATCGCGGCGAGCTTGAAGCGGTGCGTGATCAGCCGGGCGGGGTCGATTTTCCCCGCCTGCACCGTCTTCAGCAGCATGGGCGTGGTCGCGGTATCCACCAGGCGCGTGGTGATGGCGATGTTCCTGTCCCACAGGCTTTCCAGATGCAGGTCGACCTTGGTGCCATGCACGCCGATGTTCGCGATGATGCCGCCCGGCGCCACCAGTTCTTCGCACAGCTCGAACGTGGCCGGCACGCCGACAGCCTCGATCGCGGTATCCGCACCGGCACTCCCAGTCAGCTGACGGAGTTTTTCCGCCACGCCGCCGTCGCGGCTGTTGATGGTCGAGGTCGCGCCGAAGCGCTTCGCCACGGCCAGGCGGTTGTCGTCCAGGTCGATCATGATGATCTGTGCAGGCGAGTAGAACTGCGCGGTCAGCAGGGCGGCCAGCCCGATCGGGCCGGCGCCGACGATGGCGACGGTGGAGCCGGGCTGGACCTTGCCATTGAGCACGCCGCACTCGAATCCGGTCGGCAGGATGTCGCTCAGCATCACCAGCGCCTCCTCGTCGGCACCGGCGGGAATGTGGTAGAGGCTGGTGTCCGCGTAGGGAATGCGCACGTACTCGGCCTGCGTGCCGTCGATCCGGTTCCCCAGGATCCATCCACCCGTGGTGCAGTGCGAATACATGCCCTTGCGGCAGTAGTCGCATCTGCCGCAGGACGAGATGCAGGAAATCAGCACGCGGTCGCCCGGACGGAACGCGGCGACGGCCGTCCCCACCTTTTCGACCACGCCCACACCTTCATGGCCCAGGATGCGGCCGGGCGTGCAGGTGGGCACGTCGCCCTTCAGGATGTGCAGATCCGTGCCGCAGATCGTCGTCTTGACGATCTTCACGATGGCGTCGCCGGGGCCTGTGATTTCCGGCAAGGGGCGATCTTCCAGAGCCTTCTTGCCAGGTCCCTGATAGACGAGTGCTTTCATCGGGAGTCTCCATCGAGTGTTGAGCCGAACGGCGGTGCCTGGACGCGGGCTTCCGCGCTCCCGCCCCGCCCGCGTCTGCCTGCGTATCGCTCCGGATGCGGGCGAACCCGGTGCGGAACGCAGTTGAACACCGCCAAACGACGACGGGCTTGAGCCAGATCAACCGACTCCCGGAAAACGTGGCTGTCATGCTTCGGTGCGCATCGGGGCTCGTCGCGCGGGTGCTGGACGTCGGCGGCCCGGGTGACGGGAGCACGCCCCTGCGCCATCACCCAGGCGGACAGTGCTGCTCCTGCGGCATTGCCACGTCTGGTCCGGGCAGTTCGTACGGATAGGTCATCGCGCTGACCGTCACGTCGACAAGCGCACCGCAGAAACCGAACATCGCGTCCGACCACCATGCGACTGGCGCGCCCAGCAGTGCGAACAGCGCGAACGGCGTGCAGGACGCAAGCGACGCAAAGGCTGCGCCGGAGTCGGGACAGGTAGCGACATCGCGGGCCGACGCACTCATGGCGGGCTCCAATGGCATGATCCGTTGTCCGCCTAGCCTGTCTGCTTCGCCTGCGCCAGCAGGGCCGCCACCACGCACGAGGCGATGCGCGTGCGCGGCGTGTCGGCGCGGCTGGTGAGGATGATCGGCACCCGCGCGCCCATCACCACGCCGGCGGCGTCGGCACCGGCGAGGAACGTCAGCTGCTTGGCGAGCATGTTGCCCGACTCCAGGTCGGGCACGACCAGGATGTCGGCGCTGCCGGCCACGGCGGAACGAATGCCTTTCTCCCGCGCCGCCAGCGGGCTGATCGCGTTGTCGAAGCCCAGCGGACCATCGACGATGCCGCCGGTGATCTGGCCGCGCTCGGCCATCTTGCACAGCGCCGCGGCATCCAGGGTGGAAGGCATCGCCGGGTTCACCGTTTCCACCGCCGACAGCACGGCCACCCTGGGTGTGGCAATGCCGAGCACGCGCGCCAGGTCGATCGCGTTCTGGATGATGTCGCGCTTGTCGACCAGTGAGGGTGCGATGTTGATGGCCGCATCAGTGACCAGCAGCAGCCGCTCGTAGCTGGGCACGTCCATCACGTAAACGTGGCTGAGTCGGCGACCCGTGCGCAGGCCGGCGTTGGCCAGCACCGCGTGCATCAGCTCGTCCGTATGCAGCGAGCCTTTCATCAGCAGCCGCACCTCCCCGTCGCTCACCATGGCCACCGCCTGTGCGGCGGCGGCGTGGCTGTGCGGCGTATCGACCAGCCGGTACGGCGCGATGTCCAGGGCAGCCTGCCGAGCAGTGGCCCTGATCCTGGCGGCCGGCCCGATCAGTACGGGCTCGATCAACCCTTGTGACGCGGCCTCGACCGCGGCCGTGATCGAAGCCGCGTCACAAGGATGGACGATCGCCGTGGGCAACACCGGGTTGCCCGCAACCCGCGCGCGCAACTGCCGGAAACGCCGGTGGCCGGCGACCTGGACCGCGGGCAGATCGGCCGGCGCGCAGCGGATCTTCTCGGCAGGCGCCTGCACTTCCGCCTCGCCGAGGACCACGTCCACGCCGAGCTGGTTGCGCACGCGGCAATGGAAGCGCACGCGCCGGTCCAGCGGCTCCTTGCCGCTGACGGTCACGCTCACGTCGATGGTGTCGCCTAGGTTGACCGGTGCATGGAAGTGCAGGTCCTGCGACAGTTGGATCGTGCCTGGCCCCGGCAGCCGGGTGCCCAGTACGGCCGAAATCAGTGCGCCGCTCCACATGCCGTGCGCCACGACGTGATGGAACAGCTCGCTGCGCGCAGGGTCCGGCGCCTCTTCGGCCGGATTCGCGTCACCGGACATCGCGGCGAACAAGTCGATGTCCCGCTGGGTCAGCGTGCGCGTGAGATGCGCGCTGTCGCCGATCCGGATCTCGTCGAAGGTCCGGTTTTCCACGCATGCGGGAGCATCCGCAGTGACGGCATTCATGGCAGTTCCCGGATACGCATGTCGGCGCCATTCATCGCGACATGGCCGCCAGTCATCAACGCGGCTGCGGCGATGCAGGCGTTTCCTTCGTCGAAGGTCGTGCATGGACCGGTCACCGGTATCGCTGCGTTCTCCATGTCGGCACTCTAGACAGCAAGCGGCACTGTGGATTTGAGGCAAGTCAATTGCGATGCTCGCCCGGGTGTCGTCGTGGGCGTGCTGGCGAGATTGGCGGCACGGGCGGCGGATGTCGCGGTCGGCGAACCCGAAATCTACGGATGCGGCATGTCGGAGCAAACCTGCGCGCGCCTCAATGCGCCAGCAGCAGCGGCAGCCTGGCGTGCTCCAGCACATGGCGGGTGGTGCCGCCCAGGATCAGCTCGCCGATCCGCGAGTGCCCCCACGCACCCATCACCAGCAGGTCGGCATGCATCGCATAGGCATGGCTGAGCAGTTCCTCGCCGACGTCGCTCGCGTCGGGGAACGGATGGATCGATTGCAGGGACACGCCTTGCCGGACCAGCCAGTCGCGCACTGGCAGCGGCGGTGGCGAAATGCCGGGGAGCGTGTCCTGCGCGCCGTCGATCAGGCGCACCATCCCGGCCTCGCGCAGCAACGGCAGCGCGGCGCGCAGCGCGCGCATCGATTCCTGGGTGCTGTTCCAGGCCACCAGGATCCGCTCCGGACTGAAATGGCCATTCCAGTCGGGCGGCACAAGCAGCATCGGCGATGCGGCCGAGAACAGTGCCCTGGTGACATCGTCCATCCCGACCAGATGCGACGGATGCGACGGCGGCAGCTGGCTCACCGTGATGTCGGCCATGCAGGAACGGCGCGCCAGCGCGGACACGTAGACGCCGCGAATCACTTCCCAGGCACCCCTCAGCCCATGCTTGCGGCACTGCTCCATCCACCAGGCGTCGCATTGCCTGGCCTGGTATTCCTCGGTGACCAGCTCGGTCATGATGTCGGGCAGATACATCGATGAGGGGAAGACTCCCACGATGTGCAGACCCGTCACGTAGGCGTCGTGGCGACCGGCCAGGGCGAGGCCGACCTGCACAACCGGACTGCTGTCCACCATCTCTTCGACATTGACGAGGATCTCGAACATGGAGGCGTCCGGTGGCCTTGCATGAGCGCATGCTCGCGCAGGCGCCCTTCGCCCGGTGTTGATGCAAATCAACCGAAGCGGCCGGGTGCCGGCTGGAATGCTTGCGCACCGTGCCACCTCCGCTTGAGTTGATCGTCATCAAGTGGCGACGCCACCGGTTCGCTAGAAAGCTCGTGGAACCCCGCCATCGCGGGCGTTCCGCCCTACCAGCGAGGCCATCACCATGACAACCACGACTGATTCATCAGGCAACGCTACCGCCGGAGCGGCACCTGCCGCCCTCGAAGGCAATCACTGGATCGAATCCCTGCGCGACGGCACTCGCGTGCTGGTGCGCCCGCTTCGGCTCGAGGACCGCGCCATGGAAGAGGCGCTCATCCGGCGTCTCTCGCCCGAGGCGCGGCGCTTCCGCTTCCTGGGCGATTTCAAGGTACCCGACAAGGCCATGCTCGACCACCTGATGCACGTCGACTACGTGCACGACATGGCTTTCGCGGCCTTTGCGCACGACGATGGCGAACTGCGCGAGGTGGGCATCAGCCGCTATTCCACCACTGGCGACGATCGCCAATGCGAATGCGCCGTCACCGTCGCCGACGACTGGCGTCACCGCGGCCTGGCCGTGCTGCTGATGCAGCATCTCATCGATGTCGCCCGCAAGCAGAAGCTTGCCCGCATGTTCTCGATCGACGATGTCGGCAACGAACCGATGCGCGAGTTGGCCCATTACCTCGGTTTCACCTGCGAGCCGCATCCGGAGGACCCGAAGACGGTGGTCTATTCGCTCGCGCTGTGACGCATCCGGCTCCGGATGCGGGAGGCATGATCATGCTCATCGATGAATCCCGTGCGGTCCCGCGGGCCTCGTCGCAACAGGCGGCGACTCCAACCCTGGGCTTTCGCGACGTGCTGGCACTGGTGACTTCCAGCGGGCCGTGGAGCCCGGCGTTGCTGGCCGCAGTGGAGATCGCCTCGCGCTGGAATGCGGACCTCACCGCCTGCTACGTGCCGGTCGACCTGCGTGAGCAGCGCCCCGCCGAGTCGGCCCCAGCGATTGCGGAGCCACCGGGCGAATCGGAGTACGAGCGGCCCGACGAGTCGCTCGCGTTCGCCCAGTTCGCCTTGGAGCGCGGCGTGGCCCATGCGTCCTGGGCCGTGACACGCACACCGATAGCCCCCACGCTCCGTCATCTCGGAGCGTGGCACGACCTTGCCGTGATCGAACGCGACATCGTCGACGCGGCGCACATTTTCGACGTACTCGCCGAAGGGCTGCTGAGCGCCCGGTTGCCCTGCATCCTGCTGCCGCCGCGCTGGAGCGGCAGCCTGGCGTTCGACCGCATCGTGATCGGCTGGAACGGCAGCTTCGAATCGACCCGCGCCTTGCGCAGCGCCCTGCCCCTGCTGCGGCTCGCCCGACAGGTGGTCCTCGTCAACGGCGAGCTGCGCACGCCCGATGAGCACAGCACAGGCGTGGCCGAGCCCGATCCGTTCGCCTACCTCGTGCGGCACGGCGTCGCAGCGAAACTCCACCACATCCAGGTGCCCCCCGACGAAGCGGGCCTTGCCCTGCTACGCCATGCGCATGTGCTGCGCGCCGACCTGCTGGTGATGGGAGCCTACGGGCGCTCACGCATCCGCGAGCGCTTGCTGGGAGGGGCGACGCGGCATGTCATGGCGAATGCTGACATGCCGGTGTTCATGCAGCACTGAACCGGCGGCGCCGCAACACCTGTACGTCAACGACAGACCATCACCGGGATATCGGCGCAGCCCAGCACCCGGCTGGTCTCGCTGCCGATCAGCAGGCGGTCCAGGCCGGTGCGGCCATGGCTGCCCATCACGATCAGGTCGCAACCGTATTGCCTGACGGCGCCGATGATGGAATTGCTGGGGTGATGGTCGAATTCGTAGCTGCCTTCGAACGGTACGCCGGCCTCCTCGGCCAGCGCGCGGACCGCACCGATATGCCGCTGCGCCCGGTCGATGGCCTCGCGCCGGTAGTCGTCCGGCGCGCTCCGGATCAGGTCGGACAGGTAGGCCACGGCTGCCAGCGGCGCCAGCACGTGGTGCGCATGCACTGCCGCGCCGAGCTGCCCGGCCAGCGCGATGCCGAGGCGGGCCGCATGCAGGGAGGGTTCCGAATCGTCGACTGGAAGCAGGATGTTCTTGAACATGGTCTGTGTTGTTCGAGTTGGAAGCCTGTCGGGCCTTGCATCACCTGCGTGCGTCGCGCATCAGGCTGCCCAGCAGTGCCAGCACGCTGATCCCGCAGACCCATGCCGCACCCGTCCAGAGGGTGGGAAATTCGTCCCTGACCAGGCTGAACAAGGCACTGGCCGCAGCCACCACCAGCAGGCAGACGGAAAGTGGAGAGAACGCCGGCGGAGCCGATGAGGTTTTCATCGCACGTCCTGCCGATGGATCTCGGCTGGCCTCCGCGTTTCGCCTCGCGCCAGTATCGGCAACGGAGCGCGGGCTTTGCACGCAAGCCATGCGTGCAGCCGGTGGAGGCATCCGCAGCGGAAGCACCGCATGCCTTCCATCACGCATCTCTTCGTTGCTGGCCGATGCGATGCGACCATGGTGCTGCACTCCTCATCCCGGGATTTCAGGCTAGGCGGGTCGCGACACGGGCATGTTGATCCTAGTCAACCGGATGCGGGGCATGCCCGGCAGCGGCCGACTTGATGTCGCTCAATACACCGGAAGACACGTGTTCCAACATGCGAGTGGGATGCACGCACTCGCGTGCGGAACGTGATCACACTGGAGACCTGTCCATGACGTCCGGAACTTCCACCCGCCCCGAGCCTGCCGTCGCGTCGTCGAAGGCACCGTTCCATCGCATCCTGCTGCCCATCGACGGTTCGGAGCTGTCGTTGCACGCCTTCCGCATCGGGCTGGAATTGGCCAAGCCTCTTTGCAGCACGGTCGTGGCGCTGCATGCGGTACCGCCCTTCAATACCATCGCCTACATGACCGAATTCCTCGCCGCCGCGGAACTGCGCTACAGCCAGGAGGCACCGCAGATTGCATCGCGTTACCTGGACACGGCCAAGGCGCTGGCAAGGGAAGCTGGAGTGTCCTGCGAAAGCCACTTCGCCTTCGGCGAGCAGCCCCACGACGCCATCCTGAAAGCGGTCGATGAGCATCACTGCGACCTGATCGTGATGGCCTCGCACGGCCGGCACGGGCTGGACCGGCTCATCCTCGGCAGCGAGACGCAGAAGGTGCTGGCGGGAAGCCGGGTGCCGGTGCTGGTTTGCCGGTAACGCGGCCGACCGTTCCGCGGTCACGGGTCGCAACGTCGGCACTGCCTGGCAGCCGGTGCCGGCGATGTCCGCGCCTGCCTTACCCTGCTCTGCCCCGGCCCCCGCAGGCGTGTCCCGCGAGCGCTGGCCGGCTCAATAGTCATTGGCGACCGCGGCCCAGTCGCGCTCATCGACGGCATGCAGCTCGAACCACATCGCGTTGAGGATGCCGAACGCGCAGGCGAGGCCGACGCCGAGAAACCATGCGAAATACCACATTGTTCATCCTCCTCGTCGACCGGACGGGATCAGTACTTTTTCGTCGCATCGGAGTCCACCGGCCAGATCTTCAGTCCATCCGGGCCCAGGCGAACGAGGCGTATCGACAGGATCGCACCAGCCGCGAAGAGGCCGGCGATGGCCGTGTACGCGATAGCGGCGACGGCCATCTCCGATGCCGTCGCCTGGATTTCGGTGATGGGCAGCAGTCCGTCGATCAGCCACGGGCCACGGCCCGCTTCGCTCACCAGCCAACCCAGCGCCCCCGCCACCCACGGCACCGGCAGGCTCCAGGCCGCCAGGCGCAGAAAACCGCGGCGGTCCAGCTGACGTCTCGACGCCAGCCAGAACGCCACGCCGAACAGGACGATGCCGTATGCGCCCAGCAGCGCCATGGCCCGGAAAGCCCAGAACAGCAGCGGTACGTCCGGGATCGTGTCGCGGGCCGCGGCGGTCATCTCGTCACCATTACGCTGCAATGGATTTCGCACGTGACGCAACAGCAACAATCCATAGCCAAGGTCGGGGTTGGCACCGACCTTGGCGGCGTTGGACCCTGCTGCGCGCGAGGAAGCTTCCTTGTTGTCCAGCGCCATGAATTCCGCGAGGCCGCGGCGGATGCGCTCCACGTTCGCTGCCTCAAGCTCGTCCAGCCCCGCCACCGGCTTGCGCCACGAATGCGTCGCGCCCAGTCCCAGCAGCCAAGGCATGCGCCATGCGACGCGAGTCGTGCGGCTGTCCGGGTCGGGTATCCCGAAAAGCACAAACGGGGCTGGAGCCGGCTGCACATGCCATTCGCCCGCGATCGCGGCAATGCGCATCTGCTGACCTGGCGAACCGGCATAGCCGTCCCGGTCGCCGAGCACGGCCAGTGAGAGCGCCGCGGCCAGACCGAAGCTGGCCGCGACGGTCATCGAGCGGCGGGCGATCTGCACGTTGCGGCCACGCAGCAAGTACCACGCCGAGGCCGACAGCACCAGCGTCGCCGCCACGAGGTAACTGGAGCCGACGAGATGCACGAATCGAGTCTGCGCGGCGGGGTTGAGCAGCGCCAACGGCACGTCATGGATCCAGACTTGCAGGGTGCCGGGATCGAGGTACGCACCGGAGGGGTTGTCCATCAAGCCGTAGCCGATCGCGATCTTGAGCGCCGACAAGGTCGAAAGCAGCATCCACAGCCAGGTGATGAGCAGATGCTGCAGTCGCCCCAGGCCCAGCCAGTCGGTGTAAAGGCGCCAGAGGAACACGCCACCACCAAACACCAGCGGCGTCATGAGCAGGGTCAACGCCAACCCCGGGATCCCGTGCAGGTGTCGGGTGAACCGGCCGGGATCCGCGGCGTACAGGATGATCAACACGATCGACCCGATCGCCCACATCAGCAGCGCGATGCCGAACAGCCTGCCCCAGTAGCGGGCGATCTGTCGCCAGATCTCCCGTTCGGTCATCACGTACACGCTTTCCATGATCGCGATGATGGGCGGCAGGCCGACGACCAGCGGCAGCAAGGTGGCGGCATAGCAGGCGACGATGTGGGACCACAGCGCCGAAGCATGGAACGAGGAAAGTTCGATCATGTTGGCTTGCTCCGCATCTTGGCCACGACCGCATCACTGGTCGCTCAATGCACTACCAGTACAGGAATTCCGGTATGCGTCAGCACTTGCTGCGTCTCGCTGCCGAGCATGAATTTCGCGAGGCCGTGCCTGCCGTGCGATGCCATCACGATCAGGTCGCAGCCTGACTCCGCGGCCTTCGCGACGATCGTCTTCCAGGGCTGATCGCCCTGCACTGCGATCGTTTCGCATGCCACCCCGGCACACTCGGCCTCGTGCACAAGCGGCGAGAACAGCTTGTCGGCATATGCCCTGGCCAACTGCCGCAATTGATCCGGAGGCGGCTCGATCAGTTCCTCGGCGATGCCGATGGGGTTGAATTCCATCATCACGTGCAGGCCGGTGACGCGCGCTCCGGCGCCTTGCGCCAGTGCGATGGCCTGCTCGATGGCCCGGTGCGTACCCGCGTCGTTGTCGACAGGAACCAGGATGTGCTTGAACATGTCGATCGGATCCATGGACCGCGATCCTTCCCTGGATCGCGGTCCCTGCTCGGTAAGGGGACGCATGCATCCCGCAACGTCGTCCGGTCCACCGCCTCGGGGCATCTGATGCGGCCTTGGCGATTTCCTCGCCGTCACACCTGTCGACCTCCGCAAGTCCGATCCAGGCTGCGAGGCCGCGCCCTCGGCGCGTCCTCCCACCTGCCACGCAACTGCCTCGAAGCGCTTGCCCGTGCATGGATTCCGGCCTGGCCGGCGAGCGTCACTATCCCGCGCGGCCGATGTAGCCTCTTGATGCATGTCAACTCCGATCCGGAAAGGCCTGCGTAGCCGGTGCGCGCGCAGGCTGTTACGTTGCGATAAGCTTTCGGGACCCTATCCCTGCGCACCACGAACGCCATGCCAGAGCCCTTGCATCTGCTGGTCGTTGACGACGATGCCGGCGTGCTGGACCTGCTGCGCCGCTATTTCGCGGGCCAGGGCTTCGAGGTCAGCACGGCGGCCGATGGTGCGGGGATGCATGCCGCGCTGGCGCGCAAGCCTGCCGACCTGGTGCTGCTGGACCTCGGCCTGCCCGGCGAGGACGGTCTCGAGTTGACCCGCCAGTTGCGCCGGAACTGGAACGGCGCGCTCATCATCATCACCGGCCGTGGCGAATCGGTGGACCGCGTGGTTGGCCTGGAACTGGGGGCCGACGACTACGTCACCAAGCCGTTCGATCTGCGGGAGCTGCTCGCGCGCGTGCGCAGCGTGCTGCGGCGAAGCGTCCCGGCGATGGCCACCGCGGAAACCGCCGAGGCGACGTTCCAGTTCGCCGGCTACTGTCTGCACCCGCTGGAGCGCACGCTGCGCAATGGCCGCGGCGACGCGATCGCGCTGACCACCGGCGAGTACGAGCTGCTGCGCGTGTTCGTCGAACACCCCAATCGGGTGCTGTCGCGCGACGACCTGATGGAGCGCATCCACGGCCGCAACGCCGGTCCGTTCGACCGCGCCATCGACGTGCAGATCGCGCGCCTGCGCCGCAAGATCGAGCCGGATGCGACGGCTCCCGAACTGATCAAGTCGGTGCGCGGCGCCGGCTACCTTTTCGCAGCCCGCGTTCAAAGGGGGCGATGAATGGACGCCCCGCCTCCCGCCATCATCAGCCTGGCGATGCTGCATACCTGGTTCGGGATCTCCCCCGACGCGATGATCGCCGTGAACCAGGAAGGCGCCATCGTGCTCGCCAACGCGCAGGCGGGACGCATGTTCGGCTACGAGGATGCGATGCTGCTCGGGTTGACCCTGGAGGCACTGCTGCCGGAACCCCTGCGGCACGCCCACCGCATGCATCGCCACGATTTCATGGCCAACCCCCGTGTGCGTCCAATGGGCATCGGCTACGAGCTGATGGGCGTGCGGCGCGGTGGCGAGTCGTTTCCGGTCGAGATCGGCCTGAGCCCGATTGCCACCGAAATCGGTGCTGTCGCGATCGCCTCGGTGCGCGACATCTCCGAGACGCGGCGGGTGCGGCAGGCCCTCGCGCGCGCGCGGCGCGACAACTTCCTCGCGCAGATCGGCCGGCTCGCGCTGGAATCACCGGACTACGAACTTGCGATCCGCCGGATACCGGAACTCGTCGCGGCCGCCCTGGAGGTGCAGGCCGTGGCCATCTTCTCCACCGACTGGCACGGCAACGCGCTGCGCGTCCGCGCCGCTACCGGATTGCATGGACAGGCCACGCAGGCGATCGTGTCCATCTTCGGCCAGACCGACCTCATTCGTGGCGCCTTCGGGACCGGGAGCCGTCATGCGGTCACGGCCGACACGCTGCGTGACGGGGAACTGGGCGGCATTCTCGCCAAGTTGGCCGGGGTCGGCTTTCATGACGTTGCGATGGTGCCGCTGTTTGGCCGCTACGAGCCGCTGGGTGTGCTGGTCGCGCTCGACTCGAAAGCGGCTGGTTTCGACCACGATCGGCTCAGCTTCCTGCAGTCGGTCGCCAATCTGCTGGCGGCGGCCGTGCAACGCAGTCGCAGCGAGGAGCAACTGGCGCATGCCCAACGGCTCGACGCGATCGGCCAGCTTACCGGCGGTGTCGCGCACGACTTCAACAACCTGCTGACGGTGATTTCGGGCAATCTCCAGCTGCTCGAAGCCGGTCTGGCCGATCGCCCGGAACTGCTGGAAATCAGCGATGGCGCACTGCGCGCGGTGGACCGCGGTTCCGACCTGACCCGCCGGCTGCTCGCGTTCGCGCGCCGGCAGTCGCTGCAGCCCCGCGCGGTCGTGCCCAAGCCGCTGCTGGAGGAACTCGGGCACATGCTCAGGCGCACGCTCGGCGAGGCCATCGCAATCGAAATCGCGTGCGATGCGGACGTGCCGGACGTGTACGCGGACGCGAACGAGCTGGATACGGCCCTGGTCAATCTCGCGCTGAATGCTCGTGATGCAATGCCGCGCGGAGGACGCCTGCACATCGCCGTGCGCGAAACCGTGGTCGAGGACGCGTCCAACGGATGGAAACTCCCGCCGGGCCGCTATGTGGCATTCGACATCAGCGACACCGGCACGGGCATGGCGCCGGAGGTGCTGGCGCATGCGCTGGAGCCGTTCTTCACCACCAAGGACGCCGGCAAGGGCAGCGGCCTCGGCCTCAGCATGGTGTACGGCTTCGTGACCCAGTCCGGCGGCAGCTTGTCGATCGACAGCCGGCTCGGCTACGGCACTCACATCGAACTGTTGCTGCCCGTCGCAAGCGTGCCGGGCGCCACGGCGGTGGGAGCGAAGCCGCCGCGTGACGAACTGCCCGAAAAGCGCGCCACCATCCTGGTCGTCGAGGACGAAACGGACGTGCGCACCGTCGCGGTCCGGCTTCTGGGTGCGTTCGGCTACCAGGTCATCCCGGCGGGCAGCGCCCGCGAGGCGCTGGATCTGCTCACCGGGGATCCCGGCGTGGACCTGCTGTTCTCCGACGTGATGCTGGGCAGCGGCATGAATGGCGTGGAACTCGCACACGAGGCGCGCCGCCTCCGGCCCGGGCTCGCGGTGCTGCTCACGTCCGGTTACCGGGGGCGACAGGGTGGAGCGGAGGGCCCGACCACGCCATTCGAGCTGTTGCGCAAGCCCTACCGGCGGGAGCAACTGGTCGAGGCCGTGCGCCGGGTGCTGGATGACGCGTGAAGCCGCTCACTGGATCGTGCAGGGCGTGCCGACGCAGGCGCGCAACTTGGGCACATCCAGCAACTTCACTTCGCGGCGAAGCACTGAGATGTACTGGAGCCGCTCCAGGTGCGACAGCGCCCGGGTCACGGTTTCGTGCTTCAGCGCGAGGAAACTCGCGATGTCCGCCCGCCCCATCCGCAGGATGAAGTGGCGGGCACTGAAGCCGAGGCGGGCGAGGCGGGCGGCAATGTCCAGCAGGAACGCCGCCACGCGCTGCTCGGCCGGCAGGGTTCCGATCGTCAACATCCAGACGCGGTCGCGGCGGATTTCCTCGGCCAGCGCCGCCGCCAGGCGAACCTGCAGCTCGGGGATGTGACGCAACGCATCCAGTACCGGCGGATACGGCAGTTCCCAGATCTCGGCATCGTCCAGCGCGACGGCATCGCAGGTGTGCACGCTCAGGCCGATGGACTCGACGCCGAGCAGGTCGCCGCGCATCCTGAATCCGGTCACCTGCTCGCGGCCATCCTCGGACAACTCGCAGGTCTTCAGGAACCCCGCATGCACGAAATGCAACGCGCGGAATGGCTGGCCGTTGCGGTACAGGTATTGGCCCGCCCTCACCTTCCGGCGTGTCACGACCATGTGCCGCTGCAACTCGGCGATATCCAGCTCGAGCGGCGCTTCGGGCCGGAACGATTGCGGATTCGTGGCTTCAGGCGCGAGCGGTGCGAACGAGGTGTCCATGCCGTACTCCCGTTGTGTGGTTGCGTTCGACGCCAAAGCTAGGGCGCGACCGCAACCACAGGATGTCGGCCGGGCAACGCTTGGTAACAGTGCGTAACAGCGGCGCCATCGCGGCACGCCGGCTTGATGCGCGTCAATTCGCCCGGGCGGCGGTCCGGGATAGTCGACACAGCTCAGCTGCCTTCCCGCCCATGATCGAGCCACGCCGGTTGTCCCCGTTCATCGACCTCGCCGCCGTCGAAGCCTGGGATGCCTGGTTCCGTTGGCGCGAGCGCAGCGTGCTGCGCGATGTTTCCATCGAGGACACCTGGTGGCGGGTAGTCAGCACGCTGGCGTCGGCGGAGCCCAGCCATGAAGAAGCGACATGGCAGGTGCGCTTCATGGACGCCTTGGCCAGCTGGCGATTGCTGCCTGACGAGCGCGTGCTGGCGAAGATCGGCACCGGCCGGTCCGGCTGGCACGGCGATGTGCTGCACGCCGTGCTGAACGCGGCGTGCTTCGTATCGCCGGAAGGCGCGCCGCGCGCGACCATCGACTTCGCTGCGCTGGCCGATTGCGCGGCCCTCGCTGTGCGGGCCCTCGACAACGCCGCACTGCTGGCTGGCCATGTGGCGGCACGGTTCCGGATCGGCATCGTCGGCGTCGCCGACGCACTCGCCCTGCTCGGGCTGGAGTACGACAGCGATGCGGGGCGCGCACAGGCAGCGGCGCTGGCACGAGCGCTTGCGGAGGGCTGCCTGGGCGGCAGCATCGCGCTCGCCGCGTCGCGGGGAGCCTGCAAGCGCGACGCACGCGGGCTCATCGCGCGCGCGATGCTGCGCGACGCACCGCGGGACCTGCTGAAGGATGCCGCCCGGCACGGCCTGCGCCACATGCAGCTGACTGCGATCACCTCGCAGCCCCGGCTTGCACTGCTGGCCAACGACGTGGCCGACGCCGTCGACCCGCTGCTCGGCGAGAACCATGCGCATGCGATCGAGGCGGCCGACGGGCGACGCACGATACGCTCCTCCGGCTACGCGCTGAACCTGCTGCGCGGCCACATCGGCCGCCCTGGCGAGCGGCCGGACACGCTGGAACACCAGTCGTGGTTCGCGCAGCTCGCGATGCGCGCCGCGCTGCAACCTTGGATGGACATCCCCATCGCCTACCCGCTGCTGACGGTGCGTCAACCCGACGAATCGCAACGGCTGGAGGCCAGGAAACTGACAGCTCAGCATGGCCTCGGCGAACCAACCTGGCGCAGCTCGGCGGAGTTGCAGGCGATCCAGTAGCGCTGCGCTCAGCGCAATATGCCCGCCTCGGGAGACGCCCATGCCCATTCGCGCACTTCCGGCAGGTCCATGCCGTGCTCGCAGATGTAGCGGCGGTGCTCGGTCAGCTTGTCCAGCAGTTTCTGTTTGAGGTAGACGGTCCGCGAGGCGAGCCCGGGCAAGCGCTCGATCGCATCCATCACCAGGTGGAAGCGATCCAGCCCGTTCAGTACCGTCATGTCGAACGGGGTGGTGATCGCCCCCTCTTCCTTGTACCCATGCACGTGCAGGTTGTCGTGGTTGCGCCGCCGGTAAGTCAGGCGATGGATCAGCGCGGGGTAGCCGTGGTAGGCGAAGATCACCGGCCGGTCAGCGGTGAACAGCCGATCGAAATCGCCGTCGCCGAGACCATGCGGGTGCAGGCTAGGTGACTCCAGTTTCATCAGGTCCACGACGTTGACGACCCGGATCTTCAGCTCCGGGAGGTGGTAGCGAAGGATGGATACGGCAGCCAGCGTCTCCAGGGTCGGCACGTCGCCTGCACAGGCCATCACCACGTCAGACTCGCCGTCCTGGTCGTTGCTGGCCCATGGCCAGATGCCGATGCCGCGACTGCAATGCTCGACGGCAGCCTCGATGCCCAGCCACTGCGGCGCGGGATGCTTGCCGGCGACCACCACGTTCACGTAGTGGCGGCTGCGCAGGCAGTGATCCATCACCGAGAGCAGGCAATTGGCGTCCGGCGGCAGGTAGACCCGCACGATCTCCGCCTTCTTGTTGACCACGTGGTCGATGAAGCCGGGGTCCTGGTGGGTGAAGCCGTTGTGGTCCTGCCGCCACACGTGTGAGGCGAGCAGGTAGTTGAGCGAGGCGATCGGCCGCCGCCAAGGGATGCGCGAAGTCATCTTCAGCCACTTGGCATGCTGGTTGAACATCGAATCCACGATGTGAATGAATGCCTCGTAGCAGTTGAACACGCCATGGCGTCCGGTCAGCAGGTAACCCTCCAGCCAACCCTGGCACTGGTGTTCGCTCAGCACCTCCAGCACGCGGCCATCGCGGGCCAGGAATTCGTCGGTCGGCCGGGTCTCGGCCTCCCATTGGCGATTCGTCACCTCGAACGCGGCCTCCAGACCGTTCGAGATCGTTTCGTCGGGCCCGAAGATGCGGAAATTGCCCTGGTCCCGGTTGGCGCGGATCACCTCGCGCAGAAAGCCGCCGAGCACGTGGGTATCGCCAATGCCAGCCACGCCCGGCTCGGCCACCACCGCGGCATGCTTGCGGAAATCGGGCATGCGTAGGTCGTGCAACAGCAGACCGCCGTTGGCATGCGGGCTGGCGCTCATGCGCCGTTCCCCGCGCGGCGCGAGCCTGCGCAGCTCGGCGCGCAGCCGGCCGCGGGCGTCGAACAGTTCGTCGGGTCGATAGCTGCGCAGCCATGCCTCCAGCGCCGCGAGGTGCTGCGGCGTGGCGGCGGACACCGGCAACGGCACCTGGTGCGCGCGGAACGTGCCCTCGACCGGCTTGCCGTCGACGATCCGTGGACCGGTCCAGCCCTTCGGCGACTCGAGCACGATCATGGGCCATGCCGGTCGAGCATGGCTCCTCCCGTCGCGCGCCACGTGCCGGATCCGCCGGATGTCGGCGCAAACCGCATCGAGCGCCGCCGCCATCATCCGATGCATGGACGCGGGGTGGCGACCGCGCACGAAGTACGGCTTCCAGCCGCAGCCGCGCAGGAATTGCGACAGCTCGCGGCGAGGAATCCGCGCCAACACGGTGGGATTGGCGATCTTGTAGCCGTTCAGGTGCAGGATCGGCAGCACCGTCCCGTCGCTGACGGGGTTCAGGAACTTGTTGCCGTGCCAGGACGTGGCCAGCGCGCCGGTCTCGGCCTCGCCGTCGCCGATCACGCAAGCGGCGATCAGGCCCGGGTTGTCGAACACCGCACCGAAGGCATGGCTCAACGAATAGCCGAGCTCGCCGCCTTCGTGGATCGAGCCAGGGCACTCAGGCGAAGCGTGGCTGGCGATTCCGCCAGGGAAGGAGAACTGCTTGAACAGGCGCTGCAGGCCCGCCTCGTCTTCACTGATCTCCGGATAGAGCTCGCTGTACGTACCGTCCAGGTAGGCATTGGCAACCACCGCCGGTCCGCCGTGTCCGGGACCGGAGAGATAGATCATGTCGAGCTTGTGCTGCCGGATCGCCCGGTTGAGGTGCGCGTAGATGAAATTCTGCCCGGGCGTCGTCCCCCAGTGGCCGACCAGCGTGTGCTTGACGTGCTCCAGCTTCAGCGGCTCGCGCAACAACGGGTTGGCGCGCAGGTAGATCTGGCCGACCGACAGGTAATTGGCCGCACGCCACCAAGCGTCGATGCCCCGCAGGACCTGTGGATCGACCACGTCGCGACGGACTCCGGTTTTCAAGTTCATGGCTCGCCGTGTCCCGTTCCGCCCCAGCGACGGCGAACGGATATCAGCATGCGGCCATCCCCTCCCAGTTGATCTCGATCAACGCCGTTGCAGGCGAATGACGCAGGCTGGCCGAAAATTCCACCATCGCTCGGCTGGCTGCTACCAGCGGCACGATTCGTCACCCGATGCGTTGCCGCGCGCGGCGACGGTGCCCACGACCCGGAAGGTTCGACCATGAAGGAAGCCATCCTCGCCCTGAACGTCGGATCGTCCAGCCTCAAGCTGGCTGCTTTCGACGCCACCACGCTCGATCCCGTCCTGCGTGCCGGCGTCACCGGCATCGGGTGCGATGCCCGCGCGACGTTCGAGATGCCCGTGGGCATGCGCCCGGATACGCCTGTGACACCGGCAATCGCAAATATCGAGGAAGCCGCGCACTGGCTGCTCGATATCCTGCAACGGCATTGCCCGGACCTGCACATCGTCGCGGCTGGCCATCGCGTGGTGCACGGCGGCACGCGATTCGATCGGCCCGTGCGCATCGATGCAGCCGTGCTGGCCGGACTGGAGGCGCTGATGCCATTGGCGCCTGCACACCAGCCGGCCGCGATCGCCGTGATCCGCAGCATGAGCATGCGGCTGCCAGGTACACCGCAAATTGCCTGTTTCGACACAGCCTTCCATCGCACCCAGCCGAAGCTTTCACAGTGGTACGCCCTGCCGCGTGCCATGAGCGAGGCCGGCATCGTGCGCATCGGCTTCCACGGACTCTCCTATGAATATGTCGCGAGCGTGCTGTCGGTCATTGCCGGTAGCGCAGCGCACGACAAGGTGGTGGTGGCGCATCTCGGCCATGGCGCCAGCGTGTGCGCCATGCGCGACCTGCGCAGCGTCGCGACCAGCATGGGCCTTACACCGCTCGATGGCCTGATGATGGGGACGCGCTGCGGCGCAATCGATCCGGGCGTGCTGCTGCATCTTTTGCAGGAACAACGGATGGGCGTGCAGGAGCTGGCGGACCTGCTGGGCAACCGCTCCGGCCTGCTGGGCGTGTCCGGGATCAGCGATGACGTGCAGGTGTTGGAAGCCAGTGACGACCCACGCGCACGCGAAGCCCTGGACATGTTTGCCGAGCGTGCTGCCTGCACCATCGCTGCACAGGCGCCGCTGCTCGACGGCCTGCAAGCGCTGGTCTTCACCGGCGGCATCGGCGAACACGCCTCGGGCATGCGACGGCGCATCTGTGATCGACTGGCCTGGCTCGGTCTCACGCTCGACGAGGATGCCAACTTGCGGCATGCGCGACGCATCGATCGGGAAGACGCCTCCGTCCGGGTGTACGTGATTCCGACGAACGAGGAGATCGTGATCGCGCGTGCAGTACGCCGAGTCCTGCTTTGCTGAGGACGGGAGGCCGGCGACACAGCTTCCCAGATGCTTTCTTTGCGAGTGGTCCGTCCTGATTCTGGCGAAAACCGTATCGGCTCGCTCTTTGAGACGGTGATTTGACCTCTCAACCAGGATGGAAATCTTTGGCTGAGCCTTGGTTTGCGATGGGCCCCATCGTTTAAACCAGCGAGCGCAGGTCCGCCCTGTCCTCGATAACGCGGCTTAGTCACCGGCTGCCATGCGGGTACTTGGATCGCGTACTCAACGCCAGCTGCGAGAAGCTTCAGTTATTTTGCTGCGTCGGCGGTGAGCAACTGCGCCACTCCATCGGTTGGAGTGCTGCACTTCAAAGTTGAATCCGCCACACGGTTACCCCTGTTTCCTCGCATTCGATATTGCCAACGCTTCGTAGTAACGCTCCTCGACAAGCCAGCTAGTGCCATGCGGTGGAGGGACATCCGACTCGGCAGGTCGTAGCACGTAGACAGTGTTGCAATAGGGGCAGCGCACGCGCCCGCAATCCTGGATGGGCAGGTAGATGCGAGGATGACTATTCCACAGCGGCGAATCCGGCGTGGGGCAGCACAGCGGCAATTCAGACCACTCCACTTCAACTGGTGCGGTTGATGAATTGCTCAAGGAGTCTGGCACCAAGGTAATGTCGCCAGCAGTCGTGTTTGCGGTAGTTGCAATGTTCGTTGGCGACAAAGTCATAACGGACCCCATGATGAGTTTCTTTGACGCACGAAGCGTCTTACACGTCGAGCTCGAATGCTCTGATCCAGATCAGCAGCAGCAAACTGACCAGAGAGAAATCGCGGTACGAGGGATGACAGCACGCTGATCTGAATCGATTTGTGGGTACACAAGGGGTAGCGTGCGACACATGCTGACGCGCCGCCCGCGTGCGATCTCTGAGCCCCTCGCGGGATGTCCATGCTGCAATGGTCCCAGCCACGCCTGTGGCGTTCGACCACACATCCCCCACGGACAAGACTGACCGAAGTCAAGAACACTGCTCTTGTGTGCGCACATGATCCGCGCCGTCCACACGGCGGATGTATCCATGATCAGCTGCGACACCGTCATCATCGGGGCTGGCCCAGTTGGCCTGTTCCAG
Organism: Rhodanobacter humi; assembly: GCF_041107455.1. Taxonomy (NCBI): domain Bacteria; kingdom Pseudomonadati; phylum Pseudomonadota; class Gammaproteobacteria; order Lysobacterales; family Rhodanobacteraceae; genus Rhodanobacter; species Rhodanobacter sp. FW106-PBR-R2A-3-15. The sequence continues at coordinate 4,020,434 of NZ_JBGBPY010000001.1, read as the reverse complement.
GTTTTCGAGTTGGGACTGCTGGGGCTGGATGCACACGTGGTCGATGCCGTTCCACACGCCGGCGGGCAATGCGTGGAGCTGTACCCGGACAAGCCCATCTACGACATTCCGGCGGTGCCAGTGTGCAGCGGGCGCGAGTTGATCGATCGCCTGCAGCGGCAGATCCACCCTTTCGCGCCGCAGTTCCACCTGGGTCACACCGTGAGCGCGCTGGAGCGCATGGCGAACGGCCGGTTCGGACTGCGCACCAGCGACGGACTGGCGTTCGACGCCGGCGCGGTGATCGTCGCCGGCGGCCTGGGCGCGTTCGCGCCGCGCACGCTCGACCTGCCGGAAGCTGCACCGCTGGTAGGCCGCACGCTGCACTACAAGGTGACGCAGCCGGCGGTGTTCGACGGCCGGGACATCGTGATCGCCGGCGGCGGCGATGCGGCGCTGGACTGGGCACTGACCCTGGTCGACCACGCGCGCAGCCTGGTGCTGGTGCACCGCTCGTCCAGCTTCCGCGCGGCGCCGGCCAGCGTGGCGCGCATGCAGGCGCTGTGCGACGACGGCCGCATGCAGCTGTGCGAAGGCGACATCGTGGGCCTGGAGACGGCCGACGGGGCGCTTGCGCAGGTGCGCGTGCGCACGCGCAGCGGCATGGTCCAGCGCATCGAGTCCTCGCACCTGCTGGTGTTCTGGGGCCTGCATCCCGCGCTGGGGCCGATCGCCGACTGGGGGCTGGCTCTGGAACGCCAGCAGCTGGCGGTGGACCCGTCGACGTTCCAGACCTCCGTGCCCGGCGTCTTCGCCGTGGGCGACATCAACACGTACCCGGGCAAGAAGAAGCTGATCCTCTCTGGTTTCCACGAGACAGCGCTGTGCGCGTTCGCCGTGCACGCGCATCTGCATCCTGGCGACAAGGCGAACCTGCAGTACACGACCACCAGCCCGGCGTTGCAACGGCGCCTGGGCGTGCGCGACGCCGTCGGGCATCCGCCGCCACGGGAGGCCGTTGCCTTGGCCTGAAAACGCGCACCGCCTTCGTCACGCCTACCGCCACGGGAGTCATTCCATGCAACGCTCCTTCGATCCCGGCGACCTGCGCTCACCCGAGCGCCGGCGCTGGCTGCAACGGACCGGCCGGCTCGCCTTGGCCGGCGGGCTACTGGCCGGCGGCGGCTGGACGCTGGCCCGGCTCAAGGCGAACCTCTGGCAGGTGCGGCGCGAGCGCACGCTGATGGGCACCTCGGTCTCCGTCGCCTGCCTTGCCGACGACCGGGAAGCCGCCGGCCTCGCCATCGAGGCGGCGTTTGCGCGCATGGCCATGGCCGTCGCCGAGCTGACCCGCTTCGATCCGGCCAGCCCGCTCGCGCGCCTCAACCGCGACGGCCAGCTGCACGTAGTGCCCCATCACCTGCACGCGGTGCTGCGCGAGGCCATGGCGCTGTCGCAGCGGACGCAGGGCGCGTTCGACGCAAGTGTGCTGCCGGTGCTGCGCTACTTCGAGACGCTGCGCGGCATCAGCCGTCTGGACGGCCGAGTAGACGCGCGTATCGGGCAACGCGAGCGACTGGTCGATTACCGCGCGATCCAGATGGACGCGCTCGGCGTCCGCCTCGGCAAGCCCGGCATGGCGGTCACCCTGGACGGCATCGCCAAGGGCTACGTGGTGGATCAGGGCGTGGCCGCGCTCAAGGCGCACGGCATCGAGTACGGCCTCGTGGATGCCGGCGGCGACGTGCACGCCTTCAGCGGCAGCGACCCGAACCGGCACTGGAACGTCGGCATCGTCGATCCGCGGGACACCGGCCGCGTGGCCGCGGTGGTGCAGGTGCGCAACGCCGCGCTCTCCACCTCGGGCAACTACCGCATCTTCTTCTCCGCCGATCGCCGCCTGTTCCACATCGTCGATCCGCGCTCCGGCTTCTCGCCGCAGGCCTACGCCAGCGTCACGATGATGGCCGTGCGCTCCGTGCTCGCCGACGGCATGAGCACGGCGGCCTTCTCGCTGGCGCTGCCGCAGGTGGCCGAACAGGCGGCCGCGCAGGATCTGCAGTGGCTGGCGATCTCGCGCGACGGCGCGCGGCGCTGGCGCTCGCGGGCGTTGCCGCTGATCGCCGGGGAGGCGCAGGTCGCATGAACGCGCCGCGCTGGCTGCGCTCCTGGCTGCGCCTGGGCGCCCTCGCCGGCCTGCTGGCCGTGGCGTCGCTGCCCGCGTTCGCCGGCATCGACGGCCAGTATCCCGAACTGCGCAAGGCCTTCCCCGAAGCGACCCGTTTCGGCGACGTCGAGGGCAATCCGCCCGCCGCGGCGGTGTACCAGGGTGACAAGGTCGTCGGCTACGCCTTCGAGACGGTGATGGTGGCGCCGGTGCCGGCGTATTCCGGCAAGCCGATCAACATCCTCGTCGCCATCGGCGCCGACGGCGCGATCCGCTCCGCGCGCGTGCTGCACCAGGAGGAACCGATCCTCCTGGTCGGCATTCCGGTGCAGAAGCTCTACGACTTCGTGGATCGCTACATCGGCCACCACGTGGACGACCAGATCGTGGTCGGCAACGGCGGCGGTGGCGGCACCCACATCGACGCCATCTCCAGCGCCACGGTGACCTCGATGGTCGCCAACGAGACGATCATGAACGCCGCGCTGAAGGTGGCCGCCTCGCGCCACATCATCGCCGGCGCCGGCGGCGACGAGGCCGGCAGCGAGGTCACCGTGCGCCGCGACCGTTACCAGCGCGCGGACTGGCCCGCGCTCGTGGCGAACGGCGCCATCGGCCACCTCCACCTCACCCGCCAGCAGGTGGCCGACGCCTTCCAGGGGCAGCCGGAAAGCGGCCTGGTGGACGACCCCACCGCGCCGCCGCCCGCCGGGCATGGCGCGGACAATTTCATCGACCTGTGGTTCGCCGACGTCACGCCGCCCACGGTGGGCCGCAACCTGCTCGGCGAGGCCGCCTACGCGGACCTGATGAAGCGCCTCGGCCAGGGCGACACCGCAGTGGCGGTGATGGCCAACGGCATCTATTCCTTCAAGGGCCTGGGTTACGTGCGCGGCGGCATCTTCGACCGCGTGCACCTGATCCAGGACGGGCGGCTGGTGCTGTTCCACGACACCGACCTGGTGCAGATGGGCGGCAGCCCGCTCGCCGGCAAGCCGGACTTCGCCGAGCAGGCGATCTTCATCGTGCGCCACGCCGTGGCAGCCAGCGGCTTCGACGCCGTGCGGCCCTGGACGCTGCAACTGATGGTGAACCGCCAGATCGGCCCGCTGCAGAGCATCTACCACACCTTCACCACCGACTACCACATGCCGCCGGGGTACACCACGGCCCCGGCGTCCGCCGGCGGCGGCGACCGGTCGGCCGCGCCCAAGGCGCTGTGGGAGCAGGTCTGGCTGGGCCGCAAGCTCGACATCGCCCTGCTGCTCGCCGGACTCGGCACGCTCACCTTGATCCTCGCCTTCCAGGACTGGCTGGTGCGGTACCCGCACCTGCTCGAGCGCATCCGCGTGGGCTTCCTCGTCTACACCCTGGTGTACATCGGCTGGTACAGCCTCGCGCAGCTCTCGGTGGTGAACATCTTCACCTTCATCCACTCGGTGCTGAACAGCTTCCAGTGGTCTACGTTCCTGATGGATCCCCTGGTGTTCATCCTGTGGGTGTTCGTGGCCGCCACGCTGCTGCTGCTCGGGCGCGGCGTCTACTGCGGCTGGCTGTGCCCGTTCGGTGCGTTGCAGGTGCTGGTGAACAAGCTCGCCCGCCGGTTCAAGGTGCCGCAGTTCGAGTTCCCGCCGTACGTGCACGAACGCCTGTGGGCGATCAAGTACATCATCCTGCTGGTGCTGTTCGGCATCTCGCTGCAATCGGTGGCCACCGCCGAGCACTACGCCGAGGTGGAGCCGTTCAAGACCGCCATCACCCTGCACTTCGCACGCTCGTGGGGCTTCGTGCTCTATGCCGTCGCACTGGTCGCGGTGTCGGCGTTCAACAACAAGTTCTATTGCCGCTACGTGTGCCCGCTGGGTGCGGGGCTGGCGGTGTCCGGCCGTTTCCACCTGTTCGAATGGCTGCGCCGGCGCAAGGAATGCGGCCGCCCCTGCCAGATCTGCGCCAACGAGTGCGAGGTGCGCGCGATCAATCAGATCGGCCAGATCAACTTCAACGAATGCCATTACTGCCTGGACTGCCAGGTGACCTACGCCAACGACCACAAGTGCCCGCCACTGGTCGAACGCCGCAAGAAGCGCGAGCGCGCGGCGCGCCCGTTGCCCACGCCGGTGGTGCTCTCCGGTATGCCCCCTGCGGGGGACCGCCCGGGCACCACTCCAACAATCCCCACCAACGGATGATCAGCCATGCACGACGAAACCGACCACGCATCCCGCCAGCCTGACCCGGCCGAAGCGCCCGGCCAGCCGGCGCGGCGGCAATTCATGAAGAACAGCGCGCTCGCCGGCCTGGCCGGCGCGGCCGGGCTCACCCTGTCGGCCTGCGGCAAACAGGGCGCCACCGCCGGCAAGGGGGCGGCCTCCGCCGCGGCAGGCACGGCTGCCGACGCGAAGGAACTCGCCAGCGACCAGGTACCGCCCGGCCAGCTCGACGAGTACTACGGTTTCTGGAGCGGCGGCCAATCCGGCGAAGTCCGCCTGTACGGCATACCGTCGATGCGTGAGCTGATACGCATTCCGGTGTTCAACCCTGACTTCACCATCGGCTGGGGCATCACCAACGAGAGCAAACGCGTGCTCGGGCCGAACTTCCCGCCTGGCGGCGATTGCCACCACCCGCACATGAGCCAGACCGACGGCCACTACGACGGCCGCTACGTGTTCATCAACGACAAGGCGCATACGCGCGTGGCGCGCATACGCTGCGACGTGATGCGCACCGACCGCATCATCGACGTGCCCAACGTGCAGGCGATCCATGGCCTGCGCGTGCAGCGCGCGCCGCGCACCGGCTACGTGTTCGCCAACGGCGAGTTCCTCGCCCCGGCCCCCAACGACGGTCACGCGCTGGAGGATGTCGACAAGTACCAGACCATGTTCAGCGCGATCGACGGCGACACCATGGAAGTGGCCTGGCAGGTGCTGGTGGACGGCAACCTCGACAACACCGAGGCCGACTACGCCGGCAAGTACGCGATCTCCACCTGCTACAACAGCGAAAAAGGGATGGACCTGTCGGCCACCATGCAGGCCGAGCGCGACTGGGTGGTGGTCTTCAACATTCCGCGCATCGAGGCCGCGGTGAAGGCGGGCCAGTTCAAGACCGTCGGCGATTCCAAGGTGCCCGTGGTCGATGGCCGGCACGGCTCGCCGCTGACGCTCTACATCCCGATCCCGAAGAACCCGCACGGCATCAACGCCAGCCCGGACGGCAAGTACGTGGTGGCCAACGGCAAGCTGTCGCCCACGGTGTCGGTGATGGAGTGGAGCCGCATCGACGACTGCTTCGCCGGCAAGCTGAAGGACCCGCGCGATGCCGTGGTCGCCGAACCGGAGATCGGCCTGGGCCCGCTGCACACCGCCTACGACGGCCGCGGCAACGCCTACACCACCCTGTTCATCGACAGCCAGATCGCCAAGTGGAACATCGCCGACGCGATCGCCGCGTACAACGGCAAGAAGGTCAACTACCTGCGCCAGAAGATCGACGTGGCCTACCAGCCCGGGCACTGCCACACATCGATGGGCGAAACCCGCGACGCCGACGGCAAATGGCTGCTCTCGCTGAACAAGTTCTCCAAGGATCGCTTCCTGCCCGTCGGCCCGCTGCACCCGGACAACGACCAGCTGATCGACATCTCCGGCGACACCATGAGGCTGGTCGCCGACGGCCCGGTCTACTCCGAGCCACACGACGTGGTGCTGTTGCACCGCCGGCTGCTGATCGACAAGGTCAAGCACGTCTGGGACCGCGACGATCCCTACTTCGCCGACGCCATAGCCATGGCCAAGCGCCACGGCATCAACGTGCTGGCCGACAGCAAGGTGATCCGCGAAGGGCGCAAGGTGTACGTCTACATGACCTCGGCTGCGCCGATCTACGGCATCAACAACTTCAAGGTGAAGAAGGGCGACGAGGTCACCGTGACGGTGACCAACATCGATGCCGTGGAGGACGTGACTCATGGCTTCTGCATCGCCAACTACGGCATCAACATGGAGATCAGCCCGGGTGCCACCTCCTCGGTGACCTTCACCGCCGACAAGGCCGGCGTGTACTGGTACTACTGCACGTTCTTCTGCCATGCCATGCACATGGAGATGCAGGGACGCATGCTGGTGGAAGCCTGAGGCCAGGCCGCGCCGTCGCCTCCCGCGACGGCGCGGCACGCGCAGCCATGTCCGCCGCCCGCCTGTCCATCCTGACCCTGGCCGCCGTACTGGTGGCTCCTTGCACGCGCGCCGCCGACGACCTGACCGCGCGCGTGGCGGCGGCCGCGCCCGGCGCGGTGATCGAGGTGCCCGCCGGCGTGCATCATGTCCACCTGCGCGTGGACAAGCCCCTGGTCCTGGAAGGGCGACCCGGCGCGATCCTCGATGGCGACGGCCGCGGCGACGTGCTGCGCATCGGCGCCGACCATGTCACGGTGCGCAATCTCGACGTGCGCGCCAGCGGCACCGACCTCACCGCGATGAATGCCGGCATCTACGTCGAGCGCAGCGCGCACGACGTACTCATCGCGGGCAGCACGGTCGAGGACAGCCTCTTCGGCATCTACCTCGACGGAGCCTCCGACGTGCAGGTGCGGCACAACACCGTGCGCGGCATCCGCCGCCTGCGCGTGGCCGACCGCGGCGACGGCATCCACCTGTGGAACGACACCGGCTGCACCATCGAAGACAACGACGTCGGCTGGTCGCGCGACGGCATCTACGTCTATGTCAGCACGCAGAACACGATTGCCCGCAACACGGTGCACGACGTGCGCTACGGCGTCCACTACATGTACTCGCACCGCAATCGGCTGACCGGCAACGCGAGCCGCAACAACCTCGCCGGCTACGCGCTGATGGCTTCCGACCACTTGCACGTGATCGGCAACACCAGTGACGGCGACCAGGCCTACGGGTTCCTGTTCAACTACATTTCCTACAGCGAGATCGCCGGCAACTTGGTGCGCGGAGTCGCCGGCCAGCGCGGCGGCGACGGCCAGTCCATCGACGGCGGCGAGGGCAAGGGCCTGTTCGTCTACCTGTCGCAGTTCAATGCGATCCACGACAATCTGGTCGCCGACTCGCAGATCGGCATCCACGTGACCGCGGGCTCGGAGCACAACCGGGTCTGGAACAACCGCTTCATCGACAACCGCGTGCAGGTCAAGTACGCGCAGAACCTCGCCCAGGAATGGTCCGAGCGCGGGCGCGGCAACTTCTGGAGCGATTACCTCGGGTGGGACCTGGACGGCGACGGCATCGGCGACGTGCCGTTCCGGCCCAACGACAGCGTCGACGTGCTGCTGTGGAAATACCCGGCCGCGCGAAGCCTGATGTCCAGTCCGTCGATCCTGCTGCTGCGCTACGTGCAGCGCGCCTTCCCGGTATTCACCCCGGCCGCGGTGCAGGACAGCCACCCGCTGATGCGCGCCCCGGCCCCCTACGGAGTCGATCCATGAACCACGCGATTGCATGCGAGGCGCTGGCCAAGCGCTACGGCACGCTCGCCGCGCTCGACGGCGTCAGCGCCTGCGTGCCGCGCGGCCGGGTGATCGGCCTGCTCGGCCACAACGGCGCCGGCAAGTCGACCCTGATCAAGCTGATCCTGGGCCTGATCGCCCCCAGCGGCGGCCGCCTAGACGTGCTCGGCCAGTCGCCGTGGCGCGCGCACGCGCTGCGCCGGCGCATCGGCTACCTGCCCGAGAGCGCCACCTTCTACGCCAGCCTGAGCGGGCGCGAGCTGCTCGACTACCTGGCCCGGCTGAAGCAGGCGCCGCGCGGCCAGGCGCAGGCGCTGCTGGAGCGCGTCGGCCTGGCCCACGCCGCCGACCGGCGCATCGGCACGTACTCCAAGGGCATGCGGCAACGCCTCGGCCTGGCGCAGGCCCTGCTCGGCTCGCCGGAACTGGTGCTGCTGGACGAACCGACCACCGGCCTCGACCCGCAGGCCACCCGCGAGCTGTACCGCATCGTCGGCGAGCTGCGCGCGGACGGCCGCTGCGTGCTGATTTCCTCGCACCTGCTCGCCGAGCTGGAGCCGCACATCGACGGCGCGTTGATCCTGCGCCAGGGCCGGCTGCTCGCCGCCGGCAGCCTCGACGCGCTGGGCGAGCAGGCCGCACTGCCCGCCCGCGTGCTGCTGCACCCGCGCGGTGACGCCGCCGGCGAACTGCTGGCCCGGCTGGACGCGCGCGGCCTACCCGCGCAGCGGCGGCCCGATGGTCGGCTGGAGCTGCAGGTGCCGCGGGCCGGCAAGCTGCCCGTGCTGCGCGAACTGCTCGCCGATCCCGCGGTGGCCGACCTCGACGTGCGCGAGCCCACGCTGGCGCAGCTCTACGACTGGCTCGGCGCCGGTCAGCGGTCCGCCGCGGAGGCCTGCGCATGAACACCATCCTCATCGTCGCCCGGAAGGAGTTCCGCGACGACTTCCGCAACCGCTGGACGGTGGCGCTCACGATACTGTTCGCGCTGCTGGCACTGGGCATCGCCTGGTTCGGCAGCGCCGCCGCCGGCCGGGTCGGCTTCACCTCGTTCGACGCCACGCTGGCCAGCCTGACCACGCTGGGCGCCTTCGTGATCCCGCTGATCGGCCTGCTGATCGCCTACGACGCCATCGTCGGCGAGCGCGACGACGGCACCCTGCTGCTGATGCTCAGCTATCCGCTGGCGCGCAGCCAGCTGGTCGCCGGCAAGTTCCTCGGCCACTGCGGCGCACTGGCCGTAGCCACCCTGCTCGGCTTCGGCCTGGCGGTGGCGATCATGCAACTGATGCAGCCGCCCGCGCAGACGCTGCAGGCGTGGCTGCACATCGGCCGCTTCATCCTCAGCGCCTCGCTGCTGGGCGCCTGCTTCGTCGGGCTGGCCTGCCTGATCAGCGTGCTGACCGTCGACAAGTCGCGCGCCGCCGGCCTGGCGCTGATCGGCTGGCTGCTCAGCGTGGTGCTGTTCGACCTGGCGCTGCTGGCGTTGCTGGTGGTCAGCGGCGGCAACCCGATCGAACGGGCGATGTATCCGTACCTGTTGCTGCTCAACCCGGTCGATGTGTTCCGGCTGGTCAACCTCACCGCTCTGGGCGACGGTGCCGGCAACGACCTGCTGACCGGCATGACCGCCCACCACGGCTACTCGCCGCTGCTGCTGTGCCTGGTGCTGCTGGCCTGGGCGGTGCTGCCGTTCGCCGGGGCGATGCTTGCATTCCGGCGCAAGGAAATCTGAGGAGAAACGCATGTGCACCCGTTCCCCACTCCGCTCCGGCTGGCTGGCGACACCGGCCCTCGCGCTGGCCCTGCTCACTGGTTGCGGTGTCGACCGCACCCCCGCCCGGCAAGCGGTCGACACCCATCCGGACGACACCTGCGCCGTATGCGGCATGTACCTGGACAGTTCGCCGGGGCCGCGGGCGGAAGCCTGGGTGGCCGGCCGCACCAAGCCGCTGATGTTCGACTCCACCCGCGACTTCTTCGCCTACGTGCTGCAGCCTGAAAATCAGGCCTCGCTGCAGGCGCTGTTCGTGCAGGACAGCGCGCATATCGACTGGCAGCAGCCCAGCCACGCCGCGGCCAGCTTCATCGACGCGCGCCGTTCTTTCTATGTGGTCTGGCAGCCGCTGCCCGGTTCGATGGGCCCAACCCTGGCGCCGTTCGCCACCCGCGCGGCAGCGGCGGCTTTCATGCGCGAGCATGGCGGCAGCGTACTCGGTTTCGACGAGGTCACGCCTGCACTGGTGGCTGCGCTGGATTATCGCTGCCCCGCCAAGGCAGCCACCGACGCCCACAGGCCGCAGCAGTGCTTGGCTAGGCCCACGGCATCCACGGCGCTAACGGCCGCTCCACAACCACTGGCGTCGCCTACACCGCAGGGCCAGCCAGTCCATCCACTTCCATGACCGGAAATTCTCGGCATGTTCCAACTGAACGGTGCTTCACATCGGGTCGTACTATTCGTGCTGGTACTGAGCTAGCACTCGGGCTCGTCAGGGGTTGTCTGCGAACGGCTATTTGGAGGCACCAGGCCCCGCACCTGGGCGTCATCCAGCAGTGCAGAACCTTTGGCGGCCCAGTCGCGCGACGAACCGGAGCCGTATTCCTTACCGGTCAGGATGGCTAGCGGCGTACCCGCCTTGATGTAGTTGACCGACGCGTCGTAGATGCTACTTACCTATGCATCGTCTTGCGTGAAGTCACGAGTAAAGCCACCCTCGGTGCCAAGCGCCAACTGGTTGCGCAGACGGATGTTGGCGAAGGTGCCGCGAATCATCACCTCGTGGTTGCCGCGACGTGAGCCGTAGGAGTTGAAGTCCTTGCACTCGATGCCATGGTCGATGAGGTACTTGCCCGCGGGCGAGTCGACCTGATTCAGCGGATGCGGCGCGTTTCAGCGGCCCGCTGCGGTTTCCGCACGCATACCCAGATAGCCCTTGGTCGACGCGATTACCAGCGGAACCGCGCCGAAGATAATGAAGACCAGATCGCCAGGCAACCGCATCCATTCGATCACGTGCGAGCGCGGCATGCTCATGTACTCGATGCTGCGTGCATGCCAGTAGCCATGCTGCACCACGTCCCAGAGCTGAAGCACACCGCTAGGAAACAGGCTCAGCAGCAACATCATCGCGAGCCCAACATTGCTACCCCAGAACGCCACCCTGACATACTTCTCGATTCCAGGCCAACGCGCATCGCTGCTGGCCTGGCGCAGGCAGAACACCATCAGGGCAATGGCCAGCATGCCGAACACCCCCATCAGCGCGGCATGGCCATGGGTCGGCGTGACTTGGGTGCCCACCTCGTAATAGCTGACGATCGGCAGGTTGATGAAGAAGCCGAACATGCCGGCACCGACGAAGTTCCAGAAGCCTACCGCCATCAGGAAGTAGAACGTCCACTTGTGCGGCACCGCGACTGCTTTGCCGCAAATCTCGCAATCGCCGCGGGTGGTCCGTACGAAATCCCAGGCATCCAACGTCAGCAAGGTCAGCGGAACGACCTCAAGAACCGAGAACAGGGCCGACAGCGCCATGTTGAAATTGGTGTGCCCGGTGAAATACCAATGGTGCCCGGTGCCAATCAGGCCGCCGAGGAAATACAGGATCGCGTCCAGGTAGATCACCCGCAACGCTACGTTGCGCTGGGTCAGGCCCAGTTGATAAAAGGTCAGCGCCACCACCGTGGTGGCGAAGAATTCGAAGAAGCCCTCGACCCACAGATGGATGATCCAGAAGCGCCAAGTATCGACCACCGTGTAATTCGTCTTGGCGCCGAAGAACAACGCCGGCACGTAGAACACCGGGATGGCGACGGCCGCGAACATGAACATTTTCGCCAGCGGTCGTGCCGCCGGATTGGCCACCGCGCGCGGACGCGCGAGCACCCAGAGGATGGCAAACCAGACCAGCAGGCCGACCACCAGCAGGTACTGCCAGATCCGGCCAAGCTCGAGGTACTCCCAGCCCTGGTCACCGAGCCAGAACCACCAGTTGCCCAGCTTCTGTTCGATGCCGGCCCAGACGCCGAGCAGGCTGCCGCCGATCACCACCACGAAGGCCGCAAACAGCACGTGCACCCAACCGGCCAGCCAGCGCGGCTCGTCATCCGGCGCGCGCAATGAGCGGCCAAGGAACAAGGCGGCAGCGACGTACGCGGTGGCAATCCAGAAGATCGCAGTCTGTAGATGCCAGGTGCGCAGAAGGTTGCTGGGAAAAATGCTTTCCAGCTGGAAGCCATAGAAACTGCCCGGATCCGCGCGGAAATGCGCCACGCCACCGCCGACCAGCGTCTGCATCAGGAATAGCAAGGCCACCACGACAAAGAACTTCACTAGCGCACGCTGACCCGGACTCGATTGTCCCGGCAGCAACTGCGGGTGCACATGGTGACCGCGGCTGATCCATCCCAGGTAATCGAACTTGCCGAACGCCAGCAGCACGGTCGCGATGCCGGCCAGCAGCACCAGCAGGCTCAGCGCGCTCCACAGCAGCGCACTGCCGGTGGCGACATTGCCCACGCTGGGGTCGTAGGGAAAATTGTTGGTGTACGACGCATCCGTACCCGGCCGCGTCGCCACCGAAGCCCACGCAGCCCAGGTCACGAAAGCGGTGAACTGATGCAGCTCGGTGGAATCGCTGATCAGATCCGGCTTGAGCCCGCCATTCCTGGTCGGATCCTTGAAGTAGTTCGTCCAGTAACCGATCTGCTGCCGGTAGGCGACCGCCTCGGGCTCGATCAGGCGCAACACGCCGCTCTGCGCATCGTAACGGTTGGTTTTCAGGGTCACCGCCGTTTCCGCATGCACCGCTGCCCGTTGCTGCGCATCCAATGCGCCCACGGGTTTGCCATACTGCTTGCCGGCAATGGCCGCGGCGGTGTCCTCACCGAGACGATGCAGCGCTTCGGCGGAATAGTCCGGTCCGAGATACGCGCCATGTCCCCAGATGCTGCCGTTGTCCATCAGGCCGTATTTGAGAAAGACCGCCTGACCGGCACGGATATCGTCGCCGCTGAACAGCAGTCTGCCCTGGGCGTCCACTACCTGCGCGGGGATCGGCGGCGCATTGCGGTAGGCTAGCGAGGTGATGGCCAGCAATCCGGCAAAGCCGATCACCATCACGATCGCCACCGTTCGCAACCACCATGGTGAAAGTTCGGAATCGTCGTCGGTCAAGGGTTGTGCTGCTTCATTCATCGCGCATCTCCAAGGCAAACCGAAACACCGAAAGCCGCGACATGCCGAAAACAAAACCATCAACCACGAGGCGTCTCATTTCAGCTCGCCCAATAAGGCGGGTACGAGAGCCCGATGGTCCGGGCCGACCTCTGCAGTCGAACAAAGCCAGCGTCTGGTATACATCATTTTCTACCTGTGTGAGTCGACAAATCCCCACCTGATTAGCGTCGATCCTCAGTCGAGATAATTGCTCGCGGCGCACAGGATCGGATCGGGGCAAGAGCTTGCAGAGGGCGGCGGCCCGCGCCAGGGCATCTCAGTGGTGCGCAGTTTCATCGAGTTCGTGGCACAACAGCTGCCGCGGGTGCTGCAGCAGATACAGAATGGCAACGGTACAGCACGGTGAACCGTTTTACGTGTAGGTGATCTTCCCTGCCCTACCCCCGATAAGGATGGTCTGATCAATCGCCGCCCGTTCATCTCGACGTGCGATTGAGCTCGGCACAAGCCAAAGATGTGTGGATTGCCAGCCAAACACCGTGCTCCTCATGCCGCAGTTGGCCCCGTGGGGCCACTGCGGACGCAGTTATCCTATGTTGCTTGCAGCAAGGTCCGGCGCACCATCCACAGATTGACCAGCACGAACAACGTCGTCACCTGTGCGCCGTTCTTCGCCAAGCCCTTGTAGCGCACCTTCATGAAAACGAACTGCCGCTTGAGTACCCGGAACGGGTGCTCCACCGCCGCACGAATCGAGGCCTTGGCGTGTTCCAGCTGCTCGGTGATCGCGCGCAGCTTCGCATCCTTGATCGCCTTCACCACACTGCGTTTGGCCGCGATCCAGAACCTCCACCCGCGTTTCGGTGTCCGCTTCTGCGCGCCGGTGTAGCTGGCGTCGCCAAAAACGTACCGCTCTCAGCCGTGCAACAGGTTTGGCATCTCGACCACGTCTGCGACGTTGGCGGCCGTGCTTACCACGGTATGCACCAAGAGCGCCGCAAGTGGAGCCCAGCGGGACGACCGATGCCTACCCCCGATAACTTGACCTAATCACCGGCGGGCCTTGGGATCGCGGTCTCAACGCCAGCTTAGAGACGCCGCCGACGTCTTGGTGCGTCGGCGGTGAGCGACGACCTGGCGCCTCAGGTTCCATAGAACTGGATACCGTGGCGGTCGCCCTGTATCAACTGGTGGATCGCGACCTGCTTCCCCCCACGGAGCGCCAACGTGCGCTTGCGGGAAGAATCAGCGATGCCTTGGACATCGATATTCCGATGGAAGCCCATGCGTTCCGCGGCTCAATGGGCGATTTCATTCGACATTACCTTCCAGCGTTTGATGCTTGCCGTGGCAACATGGCACGCCACGATGGACAACGGTAACTTCGGTCCTCAAAACCAGGTGCTAGTCAGGAAGCTCCTGCCGACATTCCTCGCTGGAAGGTTGCGCGTCGCTGCGACGCGTCACAGGACAAAAGCGGGCGCCCTTTCGTTCTTTGCGGCGCGATCGCCTCTGTCTCACGACCGTACTTCGCCACGACGTGGAACAGGTCGTAGACCACCGCCGCGGTGGGGCAGTGCTGTTTCACTTCCAGGTCGTAGGCCGTGTTCATGTCCATCGCCACCGCCCGCAGACGCTGGCAGCCTTCCGGACCCAACAGCTCGAAGAAGGGGCGCACATCGGCCCGTGCGCGCCCACGACCCACCCACAGCACGCGCTTGCGCTCCGGTTCCACTACGACGGTGGCGTAGCGATGGCCCTTCTGGATCGCAAACTCGTCCATCGCGATCACGGTCACCCCGCTCAGGTCGACCGGTCCCAGGGCTCGTTCCAGGTGGCGAAAATCGATCTGCTTGACGGTCTTCCAGTTCAGACCGAACCAGCGGGCGGCATGCAGCAGCGACGTGACAGCACACAGCCGAGCCACGCTTTCGGCCAGGCGTCGCGTGATCCGGGCATGCGGGTCGAGCCAGTCCAAGTGCTCCAGACGCGGCCCACAGGTCGGGCACGCCAGCCGCAAACGCGGTACCACCAGCTCCACCGCAGACTCGAACACCGGCAGGTCGCGGATGCGGCGCGGGCTGTGGTCGTGTATGGCCGTGGTGGTGGCGCCGCAGCCCGAACATCGACGCGCGATACCGGGCAGTGGCTCCAGCGCGATCACCAGCCAGCGCCGACCCCCGCGATCCTCATGCCGCCAATGCTCAACACCATATCCGCCCCAGCCTCCCAACTGGGCAATACAATTTCCATCGGCCACGGCCGGCCCCAGTTTGTTGCCTAGAGAACAGCAAGTCTGACCGGTCGGCCGTGCGCCTCTCCCTCAGTTGGGAGAAGAACCCGCACAACCCATATCCCCAGAGCGGGTCGATTCGATTGCTGGGAGCTGATGCTCTGCCGGCAAACTCAGACAACCGATCGCACCACACCGCCATCCACGCGCATGGCGGCTCCCGTGGTAGCCGAGGCCTGCTCCGAGGCCAGATACACCGAAAGATTGGCCACTTCGTCCACGCTGGCCAGGCGCTGGATCAGCGAGGTGGGACGATGGGTGGCAATGAATTCCTTCTCCACCTGCGCCTGCGGCACGCCACGCTCGGCGGCGATCTTGCCGAAGAATTCGCCCACGCCTTCGGACAGGGTCGGGCCGGGCAGGATCGCGTTGACCGTGACGCCGGTGCCGGCCAGGGTCTCGGCCAGACCGCGCGACACCGCGAGCTGGGCGGTCTTGGTCACGCCGTAGTGCACCATCTCGGCGGGTATCTGCACGCCCGATTCGCTCGACACGAACTGGATGCGTCCCCAGCCGCGCCGGACCATGCCTTGCGCGTAGTGCCGCGACAGGCGCACGCCGCTCATCACGTTGACCTCGAAGAAGTGCTGCCAGTCGGCGTCCGGGATGTCGAAGAACACCTTGGGCTCGAAGATGCCGAGGTTGTTGACTAGGATGTCCGCGTCCGGCACTGACTGGATCAGCGCGTCCGTGCCTGCGGCCGTGCCGAGGTCGGCGGCGACGCCGTCCAGTTTCGACTGCGGCAGTGCCTTCCTGATCGCAGCGATCGCCGCATCGACGCGCGCTGGCGTGCGGCCGGTGACGACGACGCGTGCACCGGTACCGGCTAGGCCCTTGGCGATGGCCAGGCCGATGCCGGCGGTGGAACCGCTGACGATGGCAGTGTGGGCGGAGAGATCAATGTGCATGGGGAATCCTCGTGTGCGTGTTGCTGATTCACTGAGTGATATTCGTGGAACATGGCGGTTCACGCATGGCTGTGACCCACATGCGTCATACCTGCCCCGCTCCACCGTCCACGGCCAGCTCGATCCCAGTGACGAAGGACGCCTCCCCCGAGGCAAGGAACAGCACTGCCTTGGCGATCTCTTCCGGCAGGCCCATGCGTCCCATCGGCACGGTGGCCACCAGTTGGCGCCTCAGTCCGTCGAGGTTGTCCGCGCCGCCTGCCAAGCCGCTCAACCCGGGCGTGTCGATCGGGCCCGGACTGATCACGTTGACGCGGATGCCACGATCCTTCAGCTCGGCGGTCCAACTGCGCGCCAGCGAGCGCACGGCGGCCTTGCTGGCAGCGTAGATGCTGAAGGATTCAGCGCCCTGGTTGGCGACGATGGATCCGGTCAGGACGATGGAACTACCGCGACCCATCAGTGGCAGGGCCTGCTGCACGGCGAACACCACTCCCTTCACGTTGATATCGAAGGTGGTGTCAACATGCGCCTCGCTCAACCCACCCAGCGCGCCGAATTCGTAAAAACCGGCATTGGCGTAGAGCACGTCGAGGCGGCCATGGTCGCGGCCGATGCGTTCATAGACGGCGCGGATGTCGTCGAGCCGGCCAGCATCGGCGCACAGGCCGGTCGCCTGTGGTCCCAGCGAGGCCACGGAAGCATCGAGCTCGGCCTGGCGGCGCCCGGTGATGTAGACGATGGCGCCTGCGTCGACAAAGGCGCGCGCGGTGGCCAGCCCGATGCCGGCGCTGCCGCCGGTGACCAGGGCCACCTTGTTCTGGAGTCGCGTGTTCATGCCTGTTTCCGGGAAAGTGGCGTCCGCTCCGGGTGGGCGGGCGCGATTCGAAGGGACCGCTGCACCGGCGATACCTGGTCGATGAACCGGGTGATCGCCGGAATGGTCTGCTCGGGGGCCTCTTCCATCAGCCAGTGGCCGGCGCCCTTGACGATGACGCCCTGCACCCGGGTGTCGATCAGAGTGGCCTGCGTGATCAGGAACGAGCCGGAAGCCTTCTCGCCGCCCAGTACCAGCATCGGCATGGTCAGCGGAGTGCGCGCGAAGCGGGCAAAGGTCTCAGCATCCTGCGGAAAGGCGTGGAAATACTCGAAGCCGGCGCGCATACGCCCCGGGCGTGCGTACGAGGCGGCGTAGTAGCGACGGTCAGCTTCGGACACCGAATGCTCGGGGTTGGCGGCAAAATCGTTCCAGAAGTGTTCGAGATAGATCCGCTCGCGCCCCTGCACCAGCTTGAGCGGCGTCTCGCCGTAGAAGTTGAAATGCCATTTGTCGCGCAGCAGCCACACTTTCTGCCAGTCACCCACGCCCGGCAGGAAGGCGTCCATCAGGGTGACGCTCTGCACTTCGTCCGGGTACTGGGCAGCGTAGGCGTAGGCGACCATCAGGCCGATGTCATGGCCGACCAGGTTCACCTTGCGATAGCCGAGCTTGTGCACCAGCGCGTGGATGTCGCGTGCCATCGTGGCTTTGTCGTAACCGTCGGCAGGAATGCCCGAGTCGCCTTCGCCCGGCAGGTCGGGCGCGATGACCGTGCGGCCATCGCCCAGCCCGGCCATCAACGGACGCCACATGCGGCTGGTCTCGGTATAGCCGTGCAGCAGGATCACCGGCGTGCCGTCGCCGTGACCGGATTCGAGGTAGTGCAGCGTGACGCGTTCGGTGACGGCGTAGCGGCTCTGCACGACGGGCGCCGGAGCAGCCGGTGCGTTGAGCGCCAAGCTTGCCGTGGCTGCCAGCGCGAGCGATCGCGCGACTTGCTGAAAGGGCTTCATGGAAGATCTCCGCGGGTAAGCGCCCGGCGGCTTGGTCCGCCGCCGGGCATCGGGGTGTCAGAGCTGGCTCATGCCGCCGTCGATGACGATCTCGCTGCCGACGATGAACGCCGACTCCGGCGAGGCCAGGTGCAGCACGGTGGCGGCGATCTCCTCCGGCGTGCCGAAGCGGCCCAGCGGCACCTGCGCCTGGATCTGCGCGGCGGTGGCCTCGAGCGTCGTCTTGTCCATGCCCAGCTTGCCGTACAGCGGCGTGGCCACCGGCCCCGGGCTCACCACGTTGACGCGCACACCGCGCGGCAGCAGCTCGGCCGAGAGGGTCTTGGCCAGGGTGATCAGCGCGGCCTTGCTCGCGGCGTACACCGACGAGTTCGGCATGCCGATGTGCGCATTGATCGAACCGTTGATGACGATCGAGGCGCCGGCATTCAGCCGGGGCAGCAACGCCTGCAACTGGAAGTAGGCGCCCTTCACGTTGGTGTCGAAGCTCTGATCCCAGAGCACTTCGTCGACGTCGGCAAACGGGGCGAACCTGGCGCTGCCGGCATTGATGAACACCGCGTCGAGCTTGATCGACTGCGCAGCCAGATCGCTGGCCAGTTGCCGGGCCTGACCGACCGAGCCGGTATCACTGCGTAGGGCAAGGGCACTCGGCCCCAGCTCGGACAGCGCGCTCGACAAGGCGGCGGAGTCGCGGCCGGTGATCACCACGCGGGCGCCTTCGGCGGCGAAAGCCCTGGCCGCGGCCAGGCCGATGCCGCTGCTGCCGCCGGTGACAAGGATGGTTTTGTTGGCGAAACGGTTCATGGCAGTCTCCTCGATGGAATGACGTTCGGAAGGGGTTTTGAACGTGAGCACATGCTGCGCCGCCGTCCGCGGCATGCCGTACCATCGGATCGACGAACCCATTCGAAGAGGCCGCACATGTTGACCGAGGACGAACTGGCCCTGCTGGAGGCCATCCGCGAGACCGGCAGCCTGTCCCGCGCAGCCGTGCGGCTCGGGCGCGCGCCGTCCACCATTTCGCACGCCGCCCGCCAGCTGGAGGCGCGCTTCGACGCGCTGCTGTTCGACCGCCGGCGCTATCGCCTGCAACTCACCCCGGCCGGCCATCTGCTGGCACAGGAGGCCGCGCGATTGATGAATGACGTCGCGCGCCTTACCCGCCGGGTGAAACAGGTCGCCGGCGGCTGGGAGGATCGGCTGCATATCGTCACCGACGAGATACTGGAGTTCGACACCTTGCTGCCGGTGATCCGCGCGTTCGACAAGCTGGAGTCCGGGGTGAGCCTGCGCATCACCCATGAGGTGCTTGGCGGCACATGGGAGGCGCTGCGCGAAGGACGTGCCGACCTGGTGATCGGCGCGACCAATGAACCACCGGCCATCCCGCAATTGCGCTGGGCCGAGCTGGGGCGCATGGAATGGGTGTTCGCCGTATCACCGCGGCATCCGCTCGGGAAGGTGAGCGGGCCGCTGAGCCAGCAGGTCGTGAGCACGCACCGTTCGGTGGTGGTGGCCGACTCCTCGCGCGGCGCCGGGCGCGGCTACGGGGTGGTGGGCGGCCAGGCCACGCTCGCCGTGCCGACCATGCGCGCGAAGATCCTCGCCCAGTGCGACGGCCTCGGCATCGGCTGGTTGCCGCACCACCGGGTTTCGGCCCTGCTCAAGAGCGGCGCGCTGGTGGAAAAGGCCATGGCCGATCCCCGCGAGCCGAACGTGTTGTTCGCCGCCTGGCGCGGCGACCACGACGGCCGTGCACTGGCCTGGTGGCTGGAACAGATCCGCCAGCCGCGCCTGGCCAAACGGCTGATCGACGGTGTGCCGTTGCCAGCCTGAGGCGGCGCCACCGGTAGCTCGTTATGACAGGGCCTCAAGGCTGTTGAAGGCTGCCAGGCAACGTTCCTATAGTTGGCAACCCCTGCCAAGCGCCATCCTGGGCAGGGAAGGAGACGCGCCATGTACCGAGCTGCCTATGGTCCCCGTCTTGCTTCGTCTTTCTATCTGAAAGACCCGCCTACGCTTGTCACCCGGCTGACCGACAAGGTGCACATGGCGGCTACCGAGTTGTGGCACCTGAAGCCCGACTTCGGCTTTACTACGCCCATTGCCGGCGAATCGGCCTACCTGATCGGCCTGCAGTTGATGAACGTGGAGCGGCACGAACTGTGGCTGGATGGCCGCTCCGTTGCGGTGAAGCCGATTGCCGCCGGCACCACGCATATCTACGACCTGCGCAGCAACCCGGTTGCCTGGCTGCCCGAACCGTTTCATCCGCTGTTCTTCTATGTCCCGTGCAAGGCGCTCACGCAGCTGGCCGAGTCCCTTGGCATGCCGGCCGCGGCCGAACTGCAGCATCGACCGGGCGATTTCGTCGACGACCCCGTGATCAACCACCTTGGGCAATGCCTGCTGCCGGCCCTGCATGCCGAGCGACGCAACCAGCAATTGTTTGTAGACCACGTGCTGCTTGCCTTGCGTACCCATCTGCTTTCGCGTTGCACAGGCAACGCCCGCAAGCCGCCCGTCCCGTGTGGTGGCCTGGCGCCGTGGCAACAGCGAAACGCGATAGAGCTGATGCGCGAACACTTGCCCGAAGGTATCGCACTTGAGGAAGTGGCGCGGGCCTGTGCGCTTTCCACCAGCACCTTCATCCGCCTGTTCCACGCCAGTACGGGGGTGTCGCCGCACCAGTGGATGATCCAGCAGCGGATCGAGCGGGCCATCGAGCTCATGCGCGATGACCCGACCCGCTCCCTGGCTGATATCGCGTATGCCGCCGGCTTCGCCGACCAGAGCCATTTCACCCGCACTTTCAGCCGCAAGATGGGCATGACGCCAAGCATGTGGCGCAGCTCGCTGCAGACGCCGCGCAAACCCACACGCCACTGATCGGCACTCGGCAAACAGGCGCCCCATCCTCCGGATATTCCGGGTCGTCATCACTGCACAAGCGCGTGTCTGTCCCAGGCCGCCGTGGAAGCGCAGCGGGCGGTGACGCCCGTGCACCAGAAATGCCAAGCGGCAATCGTTTTGGTCAATCCGACAGGTGGGCTTCGGCCTAGCTTGCATGGCCAAGGGCCGGCGCGTGCCTGCCCTTCCCCACTACCGACACAAGGCCATGACATGAAGATCAAGCGAACCGGTTCCGCGATCTGGCAAGGCGGCTTTCCGGGCGGCAGCGGCAATATCTCCACCGAAAGTGGAGCGCTGCATGCCGTCCCCTACGGCGTTGCCAGCCGATTCGAAGGTCAACGCGGGAGCAATCCCGAGGAGCTCATCGCAGCGGCGCATGCCAGCTGCTTCGCGATGGCCTTTGCGCTCGTGCTGGGCGAAGGCCACTTCGTTCCGAAGCAACTGGCCGTATCGGCCGAGGTCACCCTGGAGCAGCAATCTGGCGAATTCAGCATCACGATGGTGCACCTGGTTGCGCGTGCCGACATCGACGGGATTGACGCGGCGACTTTCGCGCACCTGGCCAACGTGGCCAAGACCACGTGCCCGGTATCGAAACTGTTGCGGGCGCAGATCGATCTCGACGCATCCCTGGTGTCCGCATAGCTCCGCTGTGCGCGAGCGAGGAGGCCGCCTGGAGCGGCCCCTCATTGCCAATGGCATGTGGCGCTAGAACGGCAGCTTGCCGATCGAGGCGCCGCCATCGACATAGAGCGTCTGCCCGGTGATGAAGCCCGCTTCTTCCGACAGGAAGAACGCGATCGCTGCCGCAAGCTCCTCGGGCTTGCCGAACCGGTTCATGGGAACCGAGGAAAGATACCGCCTCTCCCCTTCGCTTCCAGGTGGATTGTTTTCGCGGAAAAGCACCGTTTCGGTCGGCCCCGGAGCCACTGCATTCACGGTGATGCCGGTACGGGCCAGTTCCAGTCCCCACGAACGGGTAAAGCTCACCATCGCGCTCTTGGCCGCCGCATAAGCGGTACGTTCGATCATGCCAAGTATCGTCAGGCTCGAAATGTTAACGATGCGCCCCCAGCCGCGTTCGCGCATGCCCGGCAGCATGGTCTGCACGGCCTGCACGGCCGGATGGAGATTCAGGGCCAGGGTGGCGTCCAGGTCATCGAGATCCACCTCGCCGATGCGCTGCGGTCGAACCAGCGCCACGTTGTTCACCACGCCATCGAACGCGTAACGGGAAGCCAGCTCGTGCAGCGTACTGGCCGTGGCATGGCGGTCGGCCAAGTCGAGCGCGACCAGTTCGCCGGGGAACCCGGTGTCCCCTCCTTTGCGTGCAATGCCGACGACGTGATGGCCCGCCTTGGCGAGCCGCTCCGACAACGCGCGGCCAATACCCTTGCTGGCGCCGGTAACGAGGAAAGTGCGGGAAGACATGACTGTGACTCCGGATGAAGCGCCAAGCGGCGTTGGCGCCGAAATGACAAGGGAACCCATGTCGCCGTGGGAAACGGTTCCGCCTACGGCGATGAACCCGAATCAGACGAACGTGGTGTGGGTGCGGTGGCAGCTTTCTTGGAACGTGGGCCGTCATCCTGTTCCCGCGGCCTGCGCCTGCCGTACCATCGTTTCGACGTATTCGTTCGAAAACCTCGAACATGCTTCCATTAGAGCTCACAAGCATGTGGTGCGGTGCGCGCACGTGGGGCACCCTGTTGCCGTTGCCTTGAAGCCCTGGTCGGCGAACCGTGGACGTTCGGGCGGCTCTCACCGCATGGGTGACCGCCTGCACGGAATGTTCTTTCGCCAGACACCGGGCGTCGTGCCCGTTTTGGCCATGAAAACCCTGGTGAAATGGCTCTGGTCGGCAAAGCCCGCTTGCCGGGCGATGGCCGCCAGTGGCTGATCCGACTCGCGCATCAACTGCATGGCCAGTTCGGTACGCAACAGCATCAGCCATTGGTGCGGCGTTGATCCCGTGCTCTGCCTGAATGCGTGCACGAAGGCGCTCGGAGACAGGCCGCAAGCCTGCGCCAGTGCAGCAAGCGCAATACCTTCGACCACGCTCGCGCGCATCACCTCTTTCGCGCGCCGCTCCTGCCATGGTGCAAGACCGCAGCGTCTTGGCGTGCGGGGGCGCAACCCGTCCGCGTAGTGGATGAGCAGGTGGCTGCGCATGGCAAGCAGCACGTGGTCCACAAAGAGAGCGTTGGTTTGCTGCTCGGCATGCAACGGCGGCAGCAGTGCCCGTCCCAACTGCTCGATCACCGGATCCATGGCTTGCATGCCCGGCTGATGACGCAAGTTGCCACTTGTCGTGCCAAGCTCGTCGCACAACTCCGTCAACGCTGCACGCGGGATGTAGAAGAGCAGCGCATGGAACGGATCGAGCATGTGGGCGACCGGGTTCCTCGCCAGGTCGAAGAAGTTCGTGCCGCCCGCGAGGACGGGCTGGTTCGCCACGGAACGCCCGTCGAGCCAGAGTTCCAGTTTTCTCAAGCCGTGCAGTTCCAGGCTGAGCAGGAACGCGTCTTCAGCCACCACCGGATCGGTGAAGCCGAAACCCGGCACTTCGTACCGCATCTCCGTGACGGCCAATCGCCATGGCTGGCCAGAGGACGACACCAGCGTCGGGGGCTGTCGCAGCCGAAAGGTCTCCCCCAGCCGGTCACCGTAGGCGCCGCGTTTCATCGCCAGCTCCGGATGTACAGATCCAGGTCCTGATCCACCGCGACCTCCACGGATTGGAGAACTTCATGCGCAGCTAGCCGCCCGGCCCATCAGTCGATGGCGCCCGGCTCAACCTCGGTACCGGCGCGCCATCCTCTCCCGTCAACCGGTCCCAGACGGTATCCACATCACCGTCGGCCAGCAGGTCATACGCCGATCGCCCCCCGAAGGCACGTTGATGCATGGACATCCAATGAGCGGCCCGGCCCCGCTCGCCGATGTTTTGCACCGCCAGCGAGGCCAGCGCGGGGATATGTTCCTCGAGCGCTGTGAACGCCTCGACGATGGCGGCCTCGCGCGCAGAGTTGAGTCGGACCAGTTCGACAGCGACGTTGCGGAAATACCGGATCGGATTCATTGGATGGATATCCTCTGTCGCACATGCTCAGCCACGATCACCGTGCCGAATCGACTGCAGGAAAGCGATGACGATGGGCGCCCTGCCCATTTCCACCAGTTGCTCGGCAGTGAAAAAACCGAGTTCCGCGATGCGCGTACGGCTATACCAGTCCATAACCCGCTCCGGCTCCCGTTCGATCTGCGCCGCCACGTGAAGCACGGCCTGGGCCGAGGGAATGACGCGCGTCAGCGTGGTATAGCCGGACTCGCCAAGCGGGGCGATCGGTTCGGCGCAAGGATCGTCGCGGGTATGCGTATCGAACAGCAAGGCAAGCAGCTCTGGCCGGGTCACCGGACGCATCTGTGAAGGAACCCCCATGATCGTGGCCTCCGGCTGACTACGACCAGACACTAATCCCCGCGGCGCAGCGTGACTTGTTGAATCTTGCGCCGGATTGCCGGTTTCCTGCGCGCCGACTTCGGGCCGATCGTCCATGTGGCTTCATCGCGCCACTCGGATGGAAACGGCGGCCGAGCCGATCGCCTGTACGTACTGCAGCAACGATCAATCAGGGACAGGAAGCTACAAGCCTGCCGCCTGGGCCTGCCTTAACTTGAATGCGTGGCCATTCGCTTGACCGCACCCGGGGCCGTCAGCGGATCCGGTCGTTGTCCGGCAACACGTTCCATGATTCCGAACGTGTACGCCGATTCCGCCGTACGACAACGTCGCAAGGGACGCGCAGGATGCTCGCCAGTACCTCCCCGGGCACATCGGTTCCGGCCGAGCATTTCATCCAGGAACACCGAACCCGGAGCACCGTGCCGTTGTTGCCCCCGTCCTGTCTCACTTCGGAGAATTCCCATGAACCAGCGTCTCGACTTCTACAAGGCCAGTCCCGAGGCCATCAAGGCCATGGTTGGCCTGGAGCAGCGCATCGCCAAGAGCAACCTGGAAAAACCGCTGGTGGAACTGGTGCGCCTGCGCGCTTCCCAGATCAACGGCTGCGCCTATTGCGTGGACACCCATGCCGCCGACGCCCGCAAGGCCGGCGAAGACGAGCGCCGCCTGGCCACATTGAGCGTGTGGCACGAGACCCCGTTCTTCACGGACCGCGAGCGTGCCGCGCTGGCCTGGGCCGAGTCGCTCACCCTGATCAGCCAGACCCATGCACCCGACGAGCTGTGGGAGCAGGTGCGCCCGCACTTCACCGATGCCGAGCTCGCCGACCTCACCCTGCTGGTGACCGCCATCAACGGCTGGAACCGCTTCGCCATCGCGTTCCGCAAGTTGCCGGCCTGATTGCACCCACCCGTTCAAGGAGCCACCGCCATGACCCGATCGCTGCGCCGCCTGTTCGCTTTCGTCGCCCCCGTCGCCCTAGTCGCCAGCGGTCCGCTGCTGGCGCACGAGCCCGCGGGCAAGGAATCACATCAGCTGTTGATGCAGCAAGCGCTGCCCGATGCACCCGGAAAGCACGTGGTGATGCTCACGGTGAACTACGCGCCGGGGGCGTCGTCGGACGCGCACCTCCACCCCGGTTCGGTGTTCGCCTACGTGCTGGATGGCGCGGTGGTGTCGCAGCTGGAGGGCCAGCCCGCCCGCACCTACCACAAGGGCGAGAGCTGGTACGAACCGCCGCGCACCCATCACCTGGTGTCGCGCAATGCCAGCGGTACGCAGCCGGCCACCCTGCTGGTGCTCGCGGTCGCCGGCGAGGGCGAACCGGTCAAGCTGCCGCTGCCGGACGCGAAAGCCACGGCCATGGCGCTCCCGCGCATTGCCGGCCATTGAGCCAGCCGGCCGTGCATACATCGTCGCCCCAGGGCACCCGCGAGGGTGCCTGGGGTTTTTCCCTGAATCAGCGTGTCACCGGGTCCGGCGTCTCCGGATCGAGTCCGTAGAGCGCCAGGGCCCGTGCGGGTTCCGTCGCCGGAAGCACGCCGTCGCGCGCCAGCGCATCGATGGCGGCGTGGGCGATCCAGCGGCGATCGACCTCGAAGAAGTCGCGCAGATGCTCGCGGGTGTCGCTGCGGCCATAGCCGTCGGTGCCCAACGCGGTGAAGCGGCGGCCCTCCGGCAGGAACGCGCGGATCTGCTCGACGCAGCCGCGCACGTAATCGGTCGCGGCGATCACCGGGCCGGCATGCGACTGCAGCAGTCCGGCGATGTAGGGCACGCGTGCGGGTTCGGCGGGATGCAGCCGGTTCCAGCGCTCCACCTCGAAGCCGTCGCGGCGCAGCTGGGTGAAGCTGGGGCAGGACCAGATATCCGCCACGATGCCGAAGTCGCGTTCGAGTAGCTCGGCCGCCGCCATCGCCTCGCGCAGGATGGTGCCGGAACCGAGCAGCTGCACGCGCCGACCGCCCTGCTCCCGGCCTCCCTCGTGCAGCAGGTACATGCCCTTGAGGATGCCGTCGACACAACCCTCCGGCATGTCCGGGTGCGCGTAGTTCTCGTTCATCACGGTGAGATAGAAGTACACGTCTTCCTGTTCGCCCATCATGCGGCGCACCCCGTCGTGCAGGATCACCGCGACCTCGTAGGCGAAGGTGGGGTCGTAGGCCATCACGCTGGAGATGGCGCCGGCCATGAGATGCGAATGGCCGTCCTCGTGCTGCAGGCCCTCGCCGTTGATGGTGGTCCGTCCGGCGGTGCCGCCGATCAGGAAGCCGCGTGCACGCATGTCCGCCGCCGCCCAGCACAGGTCGCCCACGCGCTGGAAGCCGAACATGGCGTAGTAGAAGAAGAACGGCAGCATGGCCACGTCGCTGACGCTGTAGCTGGTGGCGGCGGCGATCCAGGCGGCCATGCCGCCGGCTTCGGTGATGCCCTCCTGCAACACCTGGCCAGCCGAGTCCTCGCGGTAATACATCAGCTGGTCGGCGTCCTGCGGGCGGTATTTCTGCCCTTCGGGCGCGTAGATACCGACCTGCCGGAACATGCCCTCCATGCCGAAAGTGCGCGCCTCGTCGGCGATCACCGGCACGATGCGCGGGCCGATGGACTTGTCGCGCAACAGCAGGTTCACGCCACGCACCAGCGCCATGGTGGTGGAGATTTCGCGCTCGCCGCTACCCTTGAGGATGGGCTCGAAAAGCTCCAGGGGCGGCGCTTCCAGCATGGCTTGCGCGCGACGCCGGCGTCGCGGCAGGAACCCACCCAACGCCTGCCGGTGTTCGAGCAGGTAGCGAACTTCGGGAGAATTCGCACCGGGGTGGTAGTACGGCATCCCGGCCAATGCTTCGTCCGGCACGGGGATGCGAAAGCGATCGCGGAAATGGCGCACGTCCGCTTCGTCCAGTTTCTTCTTCTGGTGCGCCGGGTTCTGCGATTCGCCGGCCGCGCCGAGGCCGTAGCCCTTCACGGTCTTGGCGAGGATCACCGTGGGCATGCCCCGAGCATGCACCGCCGCATGGTAGGCGGCATAGACCTTGTGCGGATCGTGGCCGCCGCGATCCAGCGCGCCGATCTCCCCATCGGACATCGCAGCCACCAGTGCGGCGGTCTCCGGGTATTTGCCGAAGAAGTGTTCGCGCGTGTAGGCGCCGCCGAAGGCCTTGCAGGCCTGGTACTCGCCGTCGACGGTTTCCATCATCAACTGGCGCAGGCGTCCGGTGTCGTCGCGCGCCAGCAGCGGATCCCAGCGGCTTCCCCAGAGCACCTTGATGGCGTTCCAGCCCGCACCGCGGAACACGCCCTCCAGCTCCTGGATGATCTTGCCGTTGCCGCGCACCGGCCCGTCGAGCCGCTGCAGGTTGCAATTGACCACGAAGATCAGGTTGTCCAGCTTCTCGCGGCCGGCCAGCGAGAGTGCGCCCAGGCTTTCCGGCTCGTCGGTCTCGCCATCGCCCAGGAAGCACCAGACCTTGCGGTCGCTCGGTGCGACCAGCCCACGCGCTTCGAGGTACCGCCAGAAATGCGCCTGGTAGATCGCCTGGATCGGCCCCAGACCCATCGACACCGTGGCCACCTGCCAGTATTCCGGCATCAGCCAAGGATGAGGGTACGAGGACAGGCCCGCGCCTTTGCCGAGCACCTCCATGCGGAACAGATCGAGTTGCGCCTCGCTGAAGCGGCCTTCGAGAAAGGACCGCGCATAGAAGCCCGGGCTGGCGTGCCCCTGTGGCAGCACCAGGTCGCCCGGGTGGCCCGCACCCAGGGTGCGCCAGAAATGGTTGAAGCCAACCTCGTACAGCGTGGCCGATGAGGCGTAGGTGGCGAGATGGCCACCGAGGTCGCCCGGCTTGCGGTTGGCGCGCACCACCATGGCGGCGGCGTTCCAGCGCATGGCCGCACGGATGCGGCGTTCCATCCCGGCGTCGCCGGGCATCGACGCCTGGTGCTCGACCGGAATGGTGTTGATGTAGTCGGTGGTGGCGTTGAACGGCGGCGGCTCGCCGGTGTGCCGCGTGGAATCCGCGGCGCGGGCCAGCAGGTAGTGTGCACGCGGCGCACCGTCGTGGCGGATCACCGCACGGATCGAGTCGATCCACTCCTGGGTTTCGTCCGGGTCGGGATCGCCTGCCGCAAGCGGTTTCAGTATCGACATGGCCATGCCTCAACCGGCCAGCTTCGCGGCGGTGCGCGCCACCAGCTCGCCCTGGTGGCGGGCTCCGCTCAGCTCAATCGCGGTGGGTTGGCGCGAGCCGTCGCCGCCGGCCACGGTGGTCGCGCCATAGGGCGCGCCACCGACGATTTCGTCCAGCGTCATCTGTCCCGTGTGGCTGTACGGCAGGCCGACGATCACCATGCCGAAATGCAGCAGGTTGGTGATGATCGAGAACAACGTGGTTTCCTGCCCGCCGTGCTGGGTGGAGCTGCAACTGAAGGCTCCACCGACCTTGCCGTGCAGTGCGCCGCGCGCCCAGAGGCCGCCAGCCTGGTCGAGAAACGCCGCCATTTGCGATGCGATGCGACCGAAGCGCGTGCCCGTGCCGACGATGATGGCGTCGTAGTCCGGCAGCGTGGCGATGTCGGCCAGCGCCGCCGCCTGGTCGAGCTTGAAGCGCGCCTTCCGTGCGACCTCCGGCGGCACGGTTTCCGGCACGCGGCGGATATCCACCGTGGCGCCTGTCGAGCGCGCGCCTTCGGCGATGGCATTCGCCATCGCTTCGATGTGCCCGTAGGTCGAGTAGTACAACACCAGTACCTTGGCCATGTCGTTCTCAATCCGCGAGTGATGGGAAAGGCCATCCCTGGCTGGGGAGAAAGCCACCGGGAGCGGGTAGCCCGGTCCTTGCGGCCATGCCGCCACGTCGGCACAGCGCGGGATCAGCGTAGGCCGCCTCATGGCGGGCGGCTTGCACGGAGCGGGCACGGGTTGTTCAAAAATGTTGCGGGTGGACGGGCTTTCCTGCCCGCGTCCATGCGTCATCCGCCGTGCCCGACGTGGCGGATTCCAGGCGTGCACGGCGGATGACGCCATGGGCGCGTACCGCTGTCGCGACGGCGAGCCTCCATCCCTGGCGTCCAGTCGGGAGGGCATGTTCACCGCAGTACCCGCTGGACGAGCGTCACCACGATGCCCGACAACCCCAACAGTTCCAGGGCATGGAAGTGGTCGATATTCGCCAGCAGCGCCGCCTGTTGGGCCAGCTGGCGCGCCACGCTAGCCGTGGCGACTTGCGTCGCCGGGCCGGCACCGAGTGTCCCGGCCAAGGCGGCCTGCACATGCCGCACGGCATCGACGTAGCGCGGGGCGTCTGGCGTGATCCAGGTATTGAGCACGCCGTAGTGCACCGCGGTGCGCCACTGCTGCCCCAGTGTGGCCAGGGTGATGCCAAACGCGATGCCGGCCTGCCCCAGCATGTTCTTCAGTTGCTGGCCGTTGGAGAAGACCGCCTCGTCGAACTCGAGTTGCCGGAAGGTCTGCATGGCGGCGGTGGGCAGCACGGTGAGCAGGAACACGCTGTACAGCGCCAGCGCCGGGAGGATGTGCAGCCACAGGTTGGCCGACAGCGTGAGCCGCCCCATCAGCCAGCCGAAGCCGGCCAGGGAGAGAAAGCCGACAACCAGGAATTTCCGCGGCGCCGGCCAGCGCGGCAGTGCGCGCGACATCACCAGCCAGGTCAGCATGGCGAACAGGAAGCCGAGCGCCTGGAAATGCCCGACCGTCTCCCACGAGTAGCCCAGCGTCCGCTGCAGCATCACGGGAATCACGTAGTTGTTCGCCCCAAGCATCAGGTAACCGAACATAAAGAGCAGGACACCCGCGACGTAGCGGGCGTGCAACATGTGGCGCAACGCCAGCAGCGGGCGTTCTGTGGTGTGCTGGCGACGCGCATAGATCAGCAGCGCGGCCACCGCGGCGCCCAGCAACAGCAGGGTCCAGCCGCGGTCGCCGTAGTAGTCGTAGTACAGGCGCTGCAGCGCGTAGAGCAGCATGAAGCTGCCGCCGACCAGCAGGAACTGCTGCCATGGGTCGGGCTCGGCGCGCTGCTGTCCCGACGGCAGCAAGGCCTCGCGCGGCAGCGTGAGCCCGGCCAGCACGAAGGCCAATGCGGCGACCGCCGCCAGCAGCCAGTAGATCGCGTTCCAGGTCGCGTTCGACACCATGACGGCCGCCAGCCAGGGCGCCGCGGCGATGCCCAGCGCCACGCTGCTGGCCAGCGCCTTCACTCCGGCGAAGCGCCGGGGGCCAGCCAGGCAGTGGTGGATGATCATGCGCGACGAGGTGAACAGCGCGCCGCCGCCCACCGCCATTACCAGGCGGCCGGCAAGGAAGGTGGCGAAGTCACTGCTGCCGGCCGACAGCGCGTCGCCCACCATCAGCACCACCAGGGCGCCCTGGATGCAGGGACGCCCGCCGAAGCGCTCCACGAACCAGCGCTGCATCGAGATCATCAGGATCGCCACGGCCGCGTAGGCCGCCGCGACCAGGCTGAAGTCCTCCGGCGTGATACCCACCTCCCCCATGATCGGCCCGGCGGCGAACGCGGTCATGCCGGACTGCAGGAAGTCGACGAAGGAGAGCACGAAGATGGTGAGGTAGATCAGCCGGCCCGGCGCCACCGCGGCAGGTTGCGGCGAGGCGACGGCGTTCATGGCGTAGTCCCCGTCATGCCGTGGCTACCGATTGGCCGCGATGATGCGCTCGACCACGGCGTCAGCACTGGCCAACTCGTGGGCGAACACATCGGTGCGATATCCGTGGCCCGGCGCGCCGGGCGCGACCAGGCGGCTGCCCTTGCGCTCGCCGGTGGACACGCTGACGCGCATCGACAGGCCCAACTGCAACGGATACCTGGCGACCTGTGCGGGATCGAGCGCGATGCGCACCGGCACGCGCTGCACCACCTTGATCCAGTTGCCAGTGGCATTCTGTGCAGGCAACAGCGAGAACGCACTGCCGGTGCCGGCATCCTGGCCGGCCACGGTGCCGGTGTAGACCACCTTGCCACCGTAGACGTCCGCGGTCAGGCGCACCGGCTGGCCGATGCGGATGTGGCGCAACTGGCCTTCCTCGAAGTTGGCATCCACCCACAGCCGGTCCAGCGGCACCACCGACATCAGTGCAACGCCGGGATTGATCTTCTGGCCGATCTGCACGTTGCGCTTGGTCACCAGACCGCTCACCGGCGCCGGCAATCGGGTGCGGTAGGCGGCGATCCAGGCATCGCGCACCTGCGTCGCGGCGGCGAGCACGTCGGGGTTGCTGGCCAGCGGCGTGCGATCAACCGGCGCCTGGCTGGCGGCGACTTGGTGGCGCGCCGCCTGCAGGGCCGCACTGGCGGCGCGCACGGCGTCCTCGGCATGCCTGACTTCCTCCCCGGAAATCGCGCCGCTGGCCAACAAGCCGCGGCGTCGCGCAAGGTCGGCCTTCGCCTTCGCCAGATCCACTTCGCGCAGCTGCACGCTGGCCTCGGCCTGGCCGACATTGGCGAGTTGCGCACGCACCTGGCGCACGGCACGCGCGAGCTGCGCCTTGGCCCGATCCAGCGCAAGGCGGGCATCCACGTCATCCAGCACGACGAGCGGCGTACCGGCGGAGACGTAGTCGGTGTCGTCGGCGGTGATGGCCGTGACCACTCCGCTCACTTGTGCCGTGACCGCGACGACGTTGCCGTCGACGTAGGCGTCCTCAGTGGTTTCACGGTACTGGCCGACGGCTACCCACCAGATGCCTGCGGCCAGCCCACCCAGTGCGAGCACGCCGAGGCCAAGCAGGCTGGTACGACGGCGACGGCGACGTTCGACGCGGTCGACAGTGGCCGATGCTGCCCCGGGTGGCGGTGTGGCGGGCGTGTTCATGGCAAGGTTCCGGCATGAGGAAGCGGCGCGATCAACGCCGGTGGGCGAGCCCGGGCGTAGCGGTGGCATCGGGGACGTAGCCACCGCCCAGCGCACGGATCAGCGCAAGACGCAGTTCGCGTCCGCGCGTCTGCAGCACCAGCGTCTGCTGGCGCTGTGCGAGCACCTGGGTCTCGGCCGACAGCACCTGCAGATAGCTGGCCAGGCCGGCACGGTAGCGGTGCTGCGCAAGCTCGTAGGCGTGTTCGCTGAGCGACAGCGCCTGTGCCTGTTCGTCGCGCTGCCGGGCCACGGCGTCCAGCGATACCAGTTGGTCGACCACATCGTGCACGGCGCCGATGACCGTGGCGTTGTAGGCCTCCACGGCGGCATCGTAGGCGGCTTGGTGAAGGCCAAGGTTCCCGCGCAGGCGGCCGCCGTCGAAGATCGGCAGCGAGATCGCCGGGCCGACACCCATGATGCGGCTGCCGGTATCCAGGAAATCATCGAAGCCTAGGCGCTGCAGGCCGACGAAGGCGCCCAGGCTGACGTTGGGATAGAACTGCGCGCGTGCCACGTCGATATCCCTGCCCGCCGCTTCCACGCGCCAACGTTCGGCGATCACGTCCGGACGCCGGCCGATCAGTTCGACCGGCAGGTTGCCGGGCAAATTGATCGGGCCGATCGCGGCCAGCTGCGGGCGCTGGATCGCCTTGCCGTCGTCGGGGCCGTGCCCCGCCAGCGCGGCCAGCTGGTTGTCCAGCAGTGCAATGGATTCGTCGATCGCGGCGACCTGCTCGCGTGTCGCCGGCAGCGCGGCCTCGGCCTGGGTGAGTTCGAGCTGCGAATCCAGTCCGGCAGCGACGCGCTTGCGCGTGAGCGCAAGGATTTGTTCGCGCTGCACGAGCGTTCTCCCAGTCAGGTCACGCTGCGCATAGGCGGCATCCAGGCGCAGGTAGGTGCGCGCGATGGCCGTGGTGAGCATGAGGCGCGCCGCCTGCACATCCACCTCGGCGGCGTGCTCGCGGTCGAGCGTGGCATCCACGGCGGCACGGTTCCTGCCCCAGAAATCCAGCTCCCATGCGGCGCCGACCGTGACATCGTTGACGGTCTGCCAGCTGCCGGCGACCGGTGGCGGCACCGTGCCGTGGTCGCTGAAGCGCTCGCGCGTGCTGTGCGCGCCCGCGCCCACCTTCGGGTGCCCCACCGCACCGGCAATCGCCGCCAGGCTTCCGGCCGCACGCACCCGCGCCTCGGCCACGCGCAGGCCGGGCTGATCGCGCAGCGCGGCGCCGATCAGCGCATCGAGCTGCGGGTCGCCGTAGTCGCGCCACCATTTGCCGCTTGGCCACGCAGCCGGTGAAAGCCGCACGACGGCAAGACTGCGCGAAACGTGTAGCGCATTCACCTCGACCGGCACGGCTTGCGTACGCAGGCCACGAGGGCTGGCGCACGCGGCGAGCAGCGCGACGGCCAGCACGGCCGACGTCGTACGGAAGCAGCGGCGATCTGGAATGGGGATGCGGCCGAACGGGAACATGGTGGAGCCTTACGCTTGTCGGGCGCACATCAGCCTCGGCAGCCGCATGGTCCGGCAAAGGCCAGGGCCCAGCTTGTCCAAAATCATCCGGCTTGTCCCAAAATGCGCACGAGGTGCATCACGAGCCATCGGCACATCTGGCTCACCACTGCACGATCCCGCCGGGGACGTGACGGGTATCAGGGGGTGTCCGCAGAAGGCGAGCCCGGGCAATCCTGCGCCGGCCCTCCGTTCCGGGCGATGCGCGCGAGGTTGCGCCGGATCGAGTACTCCGGAGTCTCCCAGAGTTGGCCGCCGGCGGCGCAGCCTTCGGCGTAATCGAAAAGTGTGCGCATGGACTGGGGGCTGAAGTCGATGAAGCTTGGACTCGGGTAGGTCGGCGGGATCTCGGTGAGCCGGAAATGCATGTGCTGCTGGCGTGCATAGTCCAGGGCCAGCAGCACGCCCTCGCGCATCTTGTAGGTGAGGTCGGCATCAAAGCTGCGCGAGAGGATGTCGATGGTGTTGAGCGGCGTCTTCTGCGGCTCCCCGGCCAGCTTGCCGTTCACGATGACGTAGAGGTTCACCGGAAGCTTGCCTACCTCTCCGACCGGCAACAACTGCGCAGCGTGGGGGGCGGCGAACAGCGAAGTCGTGACGCTGCCGTCCACGTGCATCTCGTCATACTCGTGATCGCCCTCGCGCACCCGGATCAGCACCGGCGGAAAGATGCCAGGCACGCTCGCCGAGGCCATGAGCACCTCGCGGAACAATTTCAACGCCGGCGCCCCGCCCTGCGCGGCAATGGCGCCCATGTTCCACAGCACCGTCTCGCGCTTGTCCAGGTCGGTAGTGGCGACAAACAGCAGGCGCCCCTTGCGCCACTCGGCGGCGATCGCCTGCAGCATTGCCTCGGTGGCATAGCGATCCACGAGCCGCGCAAGCGCGTTGTGCTCCATGGTCCCGCGGGGGAACAGCAGGCGCGCCAGCACGCTGCCAGCCTTGCTGTGCAGCAACTCCAGCCGATGGCCACCACCAAAGGCATCCTTCAATTGCGGGTCCCAGGCCGGGCCGAGGAACGCGAATGGCGCCAGCAGCGCCCCGGCGCTCACCCCGGTGACGACGTCGTATTGCGGGCGGGCATGTGCCTCGCTCAGGCCGACCAGCGCGCCCGCACCGAAGGCACCTCCGGAGCCGCCACCGGAAAGCACCAGGTAATTGATGCTGCCCCCGGTCGCGTTCTGAGCCAGGCGCCCGAACACATTCGGTGAACGTCGGAGGAAGTCTTCGCGATCAATGGTCAGCAACCGGATGTCAGGTGGAAAGCCGGCAGGCGCCGCACGGGAGATCAGCGCCGGCGGCGGCGGCAATCGCGGCGCTGTCACACAACCCGCCAGCAGGCCGACGAGCATGCACGCCAACGACCCACGCACAGACTGAAGCATGGCCACTCCTCCTGGCGGATCGAACCGCAACCCATGCGGCGCACGATGCTACGCGAAAACGGGCCGCGGCTTGAGTGTGTCCGGACCAATCCCGGCGCGGTCGGAAAAGTGGCTCGTCACGAGGTTCGTGCAACGACGGGTCAATTCGTGAAAGACAGGGGGACAGCGGCCAAAAGAGCATTCGCCTTACGAAATACGCGGACAAAGTCCATGAATTCAGGCGGAAAGCAGGCATGTCGCCGGAGCCACGTTGCTGTTCGAGCAGCAGCACATCGCATCGTCAAGGACGCGGCATACCGGATGACCGGCCAATCCGTTGCGCTTGCCGTTGGGCTCGGTCTTGCCCTGGTCCCCACTCGCACCTTGGCGGAAAAGCAGCTGGGCATCGAGTCTGGACGCAGTTACATGGACTGCGCGAGCACTTCTGCCGTATTCATCGAAGCCGTGTTTGACGAACGACATATCGGCACCAGTCGTTTCACATGGTCACCGGACGTATCCATGGGCTGGATTGGCGGCCGCAACGTGGACCGATACCGATACAGCCCATACCGCGCGACGGATCCGATATGGCTGATCGCCGGCGGCGCACGAATCCGCTACGGCGGTGCCATCGGCTGGTTCCGGTCGCTGTACTTCAGTTTCCAGCCCGCGATGCACAGCGGTCGGACCCAGGCGCTGAGCAGCGCCTACGAGTTCGTGAGTACGCTCGGTTGGCAGGGCCACCATTGGAATTTCCAGATCCGCCACATCTCCAACGGTTCCCTCCATGAGCCCAACCGTGGCGAAACGATGCTGCTGATCGGCATAGCTTTCAATTTCTGAAGGCGTGCGGAAGGGTCGGTGAAGCAGGATCCCCCGGGGGCGAGCCAGGGATCTGACTGGGCGATTCGCGGCTGCGTGGTTCACCCCCGATAACGATCGCTAATCACCAACAAGTCATGGGATCGCGTACTCAATGCCAGCTTCGAGACGCCGCGGACGTCTTGGGGTGTCGGCGGTGAGCAACGACCCTGGCGCTTCAGGTTCCGTAGAACTGGATACCGTGATGGCATAGCTCGGGCAGCGGCTCATCGGGAAGAACGCACATCATCGTGACGGGAAGCGCCAACGGCGGTGACACGGAGCTCAGCTCCAGCGTGGTGAGCTGCACTATCCGCTCGGTATTCCCTTTCGTCACTACCAAGGTCAGCAGCAAGAAAACGTCCGAATCGTCCGGCCCACGGTGGGCCTCCACCAGATAGCCGGCTCGCACGGAGGGTTCACGCTCATAGAGAGCGCGGAGCGCCAGCACCAAGGCATCCGTCGGTACGGACGGTAAGCACACTCCGACCTGCTCATTCGCCCCCAGCGTTTCTTTAGAAAAGACGCCAAGCGGGCGGCCTTCCAACAGAGCGCCGATCTCGGGCGGATAGAACGTCAGCTGATCACGGTTAGGGTTGAGCATCAAGGTAGCACCGCGGGTCAGCTCAAAGAGCCGCCGCCCGGCCATGGCCACGATCATCACCTTGCCCGCGGCTGCCACCACCTCCGCCTGTTCCCGATCACTGAAAAACGGTAACACCGTCTGTCCGTTGTCGGGCCTGATGAACTGAACGAACCGGATGCGATCGGGTGGCGCGGGTTCGGTAGGGACGTGCGCGTACACCGTGGCCTCCATCAGTGCCTTATAGAAGGCCTGCTCGGCATCCATGATATCTGCGGGGGTCGAGGCAACCCTCGCTGCTTCAAACAAAGCGTCAAGTGGTGATCCGGCTACCTTGGGCATGGGGCGGTCGTCATCTTGGTCATTTGCTAGATCGATTCCATGGGCAGCGGGAAATACGGCTGAGAAAACGTGCCGCTACACGCGGGCTGTCACACATTTGTTCATACGGTCATTTCACGGTGCGAGGTACTCGTGGCGTTGACCAGTTGGGTGACGGCGATCCGTCTATGCTCATGTCAAAGACTGGCTCCAGGATTAGGTGGGGATCGGCAAGCGCTTGCCACCCCGCATGGAAGACATCGCTCGGGCTTGGATAGTGGCGCAACAGGGTGCGCGCCTTCTCGCGAACGGCGCCAGGAACACGTCGATTGGTCAGCACCTCTGTCAGGAAATGCCGTGTTTCGACGACTGCCCAAGTACGCTCGTAAGGTAGGGTCATGATCAACTGATCCGTGGTGATGCGTGTGGTCGACACCCTACGATTTGTTTTGACGCCGTTTGCAGGTCACCCGGGCGGAGCTATCCATCGGCGAGGCCCGTCATGCGCCGGCGTCGTTCGCGGCTGGCGCGGAATGCACTCTCGAAGCGGTCAATGAAATCGTGCGCTGCACCGCGGAAACGTAGCGCATCGGCTGGCAACGACACACCCAGTTCGCGAGCGATGTCCATGGCGTACTTCACTTGGCTGTCGGTCGGTAGCTGCAGGTCGATATCGAGGCATGCTGCAAGCGAGTTCGCAAAGCATTCTGATAGGCGCTCAACGAATGCGAGGTCGAACTCGTCGCGGCAGGCCCGCTCACGCTGTACCCCAAGCGCTTCCTCGAGCCGATCGTCCATCGGCACGCGGATGGACCACTGATCTTCGAATACCAGTTGCAGGGGCATGGGTCTGGCTTCCCATCGGTCGGTACGGTGACCAAGTGCGAGGCTATCGGCGAAACTACGAATATCGTAGTATCGACGGCACGGCAAAGCAATGAATCTCGTAGGAGATCCTCCTCCACGAGAATTCCATGCTTCGCCCTCGCGAACCGTCATCCATCTTCAGCAAACGCTTGAAGCAGGCGCGTCAGGATGCCGGTCTATCCCAGAAAGAACTGGGCATCCTTGCCGGTCTGGATCTTTTCGTGGCTAGCACACGCATCAATCGCTACGAGAAGGGCATCCATGAGCCAGACATGGCGACCATCGCTCGCCTCGCCGCGACCTTGAAGGTACCAACCGCCTACCTCTTCGCCGAGGATGAACGCCTGGCCCGGATGATTCGTGCCTTCAGCGCACTGGATGCCGTAGAGCAAGATCGGCTTCTAAGAGCCATCGAACGTCCGTAAGGGCGCCATCCTTTAGCACCAACCATCGCTGAGGCGCCCTGACCTCATGGCACGCTCGCAAATGAGTGGTCAGCGGAGTCGCCAATGTCGCACCAGCGCACAACTCCGCACTGATTGGGATACCGGGCGGCGCGCCTGGCAGGCACACGCCGATTTGCTCGTCTGCCGCAAGTGACCCGTTAGCAACAACAGTAAGCGCACGGCCTTCGAGAAGGAATGCAACGCTCTTCGGCGTGGCATGGGGGCAAACACAACACGCCACGTCAAAGCAACCGTCTAGGGTGATTCTCTCTTGCTTGGCAGGCTCTCCATGCGATTGATCAACCTGTCCCAAAAGGAGTCGCCCCGCCTAGTCTGGATCTGCGGTACCTCATCCTCCTGTGGGCGGACGTATTCCGCCAAAGGCTCTATCCCTTCGAACAAGGGCACCGGACGCCGTAACAATTGATTCGACCTGCTCTCGGCCCTCTCGCCGCGGGTTGAAACAATCCACGGCGGATGGCCATCCCAGGGCTGGGGATTCTCAACTTGACTGCGAAATACCTTCCAATCGATCTCCACGCGCGAAGGCCCCCATCGGGAACGAGCCATCATGTCCTCGATGCACTGCAGTAGCAGGTCAACATCCGGGCGCACCCAGTCAAGCTGGGCGATACACGGCAATAGCGTGTACAGATCCCGCACATGTAGATCAAGAAGATCGAAGTCAGCGCAGGCGAACGCTTCACGAACCAGCACCAAAATCACCACGAACTTGACAAAGTCACCGCGCGGCGCGGTCTCAGCAGGAACTGTCCACGGCGAATACGTATGTGCGCTACCGTCGAGGACCACCCTCCGTGGGCCTTCGCTGAGCTCAGTCATGAGGGATTGCGAGACCGCACTTCGAGCAGCGCTGACGCCCAGAGGCTCAGGTATTAACAATGTCTCAATCGCATGGACGTATTTCGTCCCCGGGATCTCCTTCTCGACTCGGTTGACCCAGGCCTTGCTGACAGACAGCTTTCCACGCTTCCACCCTCTCAAAAGCCTGGAATCCAAGCCATAGCCACTCCTCGGCGACGCATACGCGTCGAACCGGTCGATGAAGTCGCCCACCTTGGCGGCCCCAGAAGCGTGCCACGCGTGCCACACCCAAAGTCGGGTTGCCAGGATGCGTAAGGGGGTTCTCATCAATTCTTCGCGTCTATCACCGAAGGGGCGTGAAGTCTAGAGCAATGTTTTGACCTGCGCGCTGCAGGTCAAAACATTGCTCTGGATCAAGTCACTGGGAGGCCTTAGGTTTGGCTGGCGCGTGACCCAGCGCGGCAGACCAAGACTTCAGAAGACATTTAACAGATGGCAACTCAAGCTGAACGCGAATCTGATCTCCGAACAAGATTCGGTGATGTACTGACGCTGACAGACCTTGCCTCCGTGTTGAGGTATGTCAGCGTCGGTGCCATCCGCAAGGCGAGGAGCCGCGGTCAGTTGCCTGTGCAACTCATCAAGATGCAGGGTCGACGCGGATGGTTCGCGACCTCCGAGGCGGTCGCGGAATATTTGTGTGCGCTAGAAGATGCGCGGAAGCAGACAAACAAGTCCGACTAGCCGCAACCTCGCCCCGAAGTACTTGCTCAACGAGCCGTGGTCGGGCTTCTACCCACCAACCCATCACCCCGTCGAAGCAGGAGGATCCAACCCTTCGAACGCCTAAACTAGCTAGCCACCTTTCTCGTGCGCATAAAAAAAGTCCGCAGCGCGCCAACGCTACGGGCTTTGATTTTGCAGGTACTCACTAGCGCCCGCATTTTCTGCGCGATACCCCATCCCAGTCAAGCATCGGGCGTCCCTTGTCGGGCGGCCGCGGCTCCTGCTGCCTGGTTTCGAGCCAAGCAGTTGACTGCAAGCATCGGGAAAACTCGTGCCTCAAGATCTCTCCGCACCCGCACATCGTCGCAGAACCAAACTTCCGCGACGCGCTCAGTGGCGCCCACCGATACGAAGTCGTAGCGGCTAGACGTCGCTGCGCTCGATCGCGCACCCCAAAACCGACGGTATCCGTAACCGGGCCATTTGCCCGGCGGCTGCTCGTGTCGGGCACGCGCCCCCAAGCTCAATTTGCTCCTGATCGATCTGCCACCACCAGCAGGGTCGACGTATCCACTTGGAGAAAATTCATGTCATCTGAAGCCCTTCCATTCGATCCGCGAAGTCTGACCTCACGGGAGCTCAGCAACGAGGATGTCTACATCACCTACTCCCCGAAGGCGGGGCGTGCTGTCGCATTGGTCGGCGTCGCCCGCCTAGCTTTTTGGCTTGAGAACGAGTTTGACCCGACAACTCAAGCCGTCGTCGAGCGACCGCGCGATCTGGAACTGTATTCGGGCCGCACCATCGAACTCGACTTTTGGACACGCGGAACCGACGGAGCCGAAACGTTTTGGGCAGTGCAAGGAATTGAGGAGTGCGACCGTGTGAATGACGGCCTGCAACCCAAGGAAGCCACGCTTTGGGACCAAGCCGCGCACCGCGCGGGCCTTTCGCTGAAGTTCGTCTTTGAGCATGAGTTGCAACATCGCGCGCATTCCATTGCCAACTACCTGCGACTTTTGCCTCATATCCAGGCAGCGCGGCGCCGTGCCGAAGTCCCCTCCATTGCCGGGAGGGTGAAGGAGCTGTTCTCTCCGGTCGTGACCTCACTCTCCTTCCAGCAAATTGAAGGGTCGTTGAGCCAAATCCCGGCAGATGTAGTGCGCATGGCTACGTGTACCTTGCTGCACGAGGGTTGGCTGGGGTTTCAAAAGGAATTGCCCCTCAGCAGCCACAGTCGCCTGACGCGGGGGGCCGAATGATGGCTACTGAAGTCTCTGCTGCACAAATGGCCGACGCGCTCGGCTGGAAGCGTCTAGATCAAAGGCTCGTTCTCGATTGCCATCGGGCGCAATTCCAGTCGCGCTGCGATGCCTTGCAAGCCTACATACTCGGTGCCTCGGTGCGTCACGCGGCGATAGACCACGGGGTCAACCGAGTGACGCTCACCAGCGTCATTGCGAAGGCCTTCTCGATTGCCCCGGACGGAGGACTGTACGGCTATCGGGCATGCCTGCCCTGGGGTGCGCGCCAAACCTCGGAAATGGTTGCTTCCGTTCCAACCCGGGGTACGCCCTATGCGCTCAAGTCCCTGTTGAACGTGCTCCCCGAAATCCGGGACCTGCTCGGCGCTTTCAGTGCGCCCCTGCCGCCCGGAACACTTCCGCCCTCGTTCAACCGGTTGATGCGAGAGATTCGCGGAATCGTCTCGAAACGCTTCGGCAACAACTGTTGGCCGCTGGGCCAGAAAGACAAGGGAAGGCGAGCGTTTGCTCGCTACATCAGGGACATGCGCAAAGACGCACTCGTTGCCGGCAACCCCGACGCAACGACTTTGCCTGAGCCCAAGATCCAGTCGTTCAGCCAGCTGTTCCATCGCCAACCGTACGACCGCTGTGAATTTGATGCCCACTGCAAAGATGTGCACTTCACTCTGGAAGTGCCCAACGCACGCGGGGAACCCGTCAAGCTCAAGATTTCAAAAGTCTGGGTTCTGGTTGTCGTTGAGGTCGACTCCTCCGCTGTGTTGGCATGGAAGATCGTTTTCGGGCGCGGATACACCGCCCTCGATGTCGCTCAATGTTATGCGTCCTCCCTGCGCCCGTGGACTCCACGGGCGCTTTGTGTCCCCGATATGAACTACGAGCCGGGTGCGACCATGCCGCAGAACCTAGAGTTCGGGGCCATGAGTGGCCGGGTCACGGCGATGGACAACGCCTTGGCGCATAAGGCGAGTCTGCCCCTCGAAGCGTGGGTGGGCAATTACGATGGCATCTTGCACTTGGGCAAACCGCACACGCCGGAGGGGAGGCCCGCGGTCGAGCACTTCTTCAACCACCTGGAAATCGGTGCACTCCGCGATTTGCCCGGGGGCTACATCCCGACACGTCACCTCGGGGAAAAGGCCACGCCCGTCTCCGAATGGCGAAGCACAGATCACCCCATCTCTTTCCAGGCACTGGAAGACGTCATGGACGTGATCATGACCAGCTACAACATCACGCCGTTGCCCGCTCGGCAAAATCGCAGCCCGATCGACATCCTTCTCAACTACCCCAATACCCCGCATTTCTGGCCGTCACCACCGCACAACGAACTGGATGCCAAGGCACTGACCTCTGAAATTCGTACGGTCAGGCTTCGCGGCTCCAAGCGCCACAATAAACCCGTCCACGTGCGCTTTATGGGTGTCGTTTATCGCCACCCTACTCTCGACAAGAACTGGGACCTGTTGGGTAGTCACTACAAAGCCCAGATCGATCTGGAAGATTTGCGCACGCTGGTGCTCATTGACGAATCGCTCAACCACGTGTGCACGTTGACCGCGTCGTCGCCCTGGAACATCCATCGCCACGACATCACCATGCGTCGTCGCATTCTCAAGCTGAGCCGGAGTGGTGAACTGGAAATCCGCGGCGCGCACAGCGCGATTTCCGCCTACGCAGCCTTCACGCTCAAGAGCTGCCAAGAAGGCCGCGCGAACGCAGCTGATCAGATCGCTCGCCTGATGCAACTCACCACCAGCGGGGCGATCACCGTGTCGTTTTCCGACCCCGCCGTTCCTCAAGGCGCGAAACCCTCCATGGAGACGCCGCTCACTGGCCGCGTTTCTTTTGACCACGTGAAGGACTGATCCATGAGCACGCACCCCATGTTCAAAGATGAAGGGCGTCCCGAAGTCGCCACCCGGCCGACGATTCTCCTGGCCGAGGCAATTTTGATCGCGCTGGAGGATGGCTACCGAGGCATTCAAGTGGCCGGGCGGTCCGGAGACGGAAAATCCACCGCGTCCCGCTACCTTCGCTCGCACCCCAGCTGGCTCAACCAGCCCACGCCGACCGCGTGGGTGAGCATGCCGCGGCGGAGTAACGGATCGGACAATGTCTTTTACAAGGTGATCCAAGGAGCGCTCAACCTTACGTCCCATCCGCGTGCCGCAGCGATTGATCGCCTCTCACACATCGTCGACCGGATCTCAGCCGAATCCGAGCAGATGGGGGCGCGCCGATTCATCTTGTTCATCGATGAAGCCCAGCGGTTGAGCAAGGATGACTATGAGTACCTCGCCAATATCGACGATGGCGTAAACCTGGACGGGTATCGGCTCTTCTGCGTGTTCGTCAATCAGTCGGACGACTCTTCGGCTGAAAAGGATAACCGGCGCTGCCGGATCGATGACATGCCGCCGCACGTTGTCCGCCGCTTCTTTATGGCGGATCACACCTTTCGCGGCCTGGTCGGCGTTGCTGAAATTGCGGAAGCGCTGGGTCGCTACGACGCCATGGAACACGATGGTGTCCCGTTTAGCGCGTACTTCGCGCCTCAGGCGTACGAAAAGGGATGGCGCTTCGCCAGTGATGCGCAGAAATTCGTGAAGGCCGTCGACGAGATCCGAAAGGAGGCAAATCTTAACGGCCAGAGCGACTTCCCCATGATGATTTTTGAGCTGGCCGTCAAGCGCTTGCTGGTTCATATCGCAGGCGGCCAGGAAGTCTTTCGAGAGTTCTCCTACGAGAGCATCAAGGAGGCCATCACGCGTGCCGGCTACTTGAAGCTGGAATTTTCGCGCGCGAGGCAGCTGCGCGGATGAATACACACAATGCAGCACATACCGAGATCCAAGGGCTTATCGGTGGCGACCTTGCACAGGTTCCCTACATCTCCTCTTTTGGACGCGCCTACAGACTTTCTCGGCTCAATGGCCTTTGGCTGACGCAGTTGCCCGAAGTGCTCAAGACAACTCCCGCGATTCAGGCGGGGCTCCGCGGCGGAATCGTTCCATGGAAAGAGATGGACGACTGGGAGGCATCGCTTTGGGGGCGGGAGCATGACCTACTTCCGCACCATTGGGAGGACTGGCATCCCTATAGCGACAAATCTGAGGTTCACCCAACCTTTCTGCGTGGCTGCCGCCAATGTCTCGCGTATGGATTTCACACCATGCTCCACCAGTTGCCGTGGATCACGACCTGTCCGTGGCACGGAGACAGCCTTGTTAAAAATTGTACGTGTGGACGCTCATTACTGCCGCACAAGGGGCGCAGTGCCAACTTCCGACTTCTTCACTGTCCCTGTGGGGTTGATCACTAC
Organism: Rhodanobacter humi; assembly: GCF_041107455.1. Taxonomy (NCBI): domain Bacteria; kingdom Pseudomonadati; phylum Pseudomonadota; class Gammaproteobacteria; order Lysobacterales; family Rhodanobacteraceae; genus Rhodanobacter; species Rhodanobacter sp. FW106-PBR-R2A-3-15. Next base: position 3,976,213 of record NZ_JBGBPY010000001.1, on the reverse strand, counting down.
CAACGCAACAAAGCGCTACTCGGCATGCATCAGTGGCCCAGCGAGAAGGTGACTCGAGCGATTCACCAGTATCTTGACTCTGCGGGTCGAACAAGAAAGACGACTCGCCTTCTTCCCGCGGGTCGCCTCTATATGCGGGAGGGTTACAGTTTCGTCTCTCAAAATACCTTTCCTCCGAGCAACGACGAGCATTGCGCCTCCTCTCCATTCGCCCAGTCTAGGTTCGACGAACACTCTATCGGGCATGCGACAAGCAACGAGGAAGTCGGAGCGATCCTGCGAGCGTGGCAGCAGCCAACATTCTTGCGGCACGGCCCTCCCTTTCCTGTCCTCAAGGAACACTGCGATCGAGTCGTAGCGTATGCATTAAATGCCAGACGCCAGCTCGAGGCGTTGAACCTCTCGGCGACCACGGTTGAGGTGAGTTCGACCAGCATCTCTGTGTTTGGCGTTCCAATCGTGACCATCAATCCTGATAGGGTTCCGGCATCGGCCGCGAATGCATCTGTCGCGAGCGGAAAAAGTGTCGGACGGCAGTTGCTACTTGCTGCCTATACACCGCCGGAAGCAACCATGGGCGCGGATCGGCTAACACCGATGGACGAACTCACCTTGTGGGCGATGCAGTCGCGGTCCGCGAAGGTGCTCGCGCATGCCCTTTCGCATCTGACTTCGCTTTATGCCATCGACAACATTCGCGCCACAGTCGAGTGCATCCGATCCGAGCGTGAGCAGTCCCACTTCGCGCTGCTTCTTGGCCGGCCGATCGCTCTGGTTTCTTTCGAACCTGCGCTGCATGTCCGTATCGGCTACCAGCTTCCCGTGACCACCGAGCAAGGAACCGCCCATGACTCTCTATGAACATCTGGATAGCCACAGTGAACGGACACGCATCGCTATTGAGTCAGATCTAGCGAGGTACTTTTCGTGGTGCCAGCGGATGGAGGTGACGCCGATCCCTGCTTCCGAGGACCAAGTCGCGGCTTGGTTGGAGGATGCGATCGACGAAGGCCTTAAAGGCTCTACGATCAGGCGCCTCCTCTACAGCGTAGGTCAAGCTCACGAAGCCCGAGGATTCATCCCTCCGTCAAAGCAGCGATCGTGGAAGCCTCGTTGGGGCCAACTGATGGCGAAGCTTGAGCTCAGTGGACAGAGTGAACGTTCGCAAGCCGACGAATTGAATGCGGCCAACGTCGCTAAGGTCTTGGCTACCCTCGGCGACTCTCTGCACGAACTTCGCGACGGTGCTTTGCTGGCTCTGGCTCTCGACACGCTCTTCAAGCCATCGGAACTTGTCGGGCTTTGGCGGGAGCACATCATCGAATCCGCCGACGGGAGTGGCCAAGTTCGCTTCATACCTGAAAACGGTTCGGCATTTGCATACTCCGATACGCGATGGATCTCGCCGGACACCCTGAGGCGAGTCCTTCGTTGGTGCGAAGCGATGGGTATTCAGCACGGCCCGCTTGTTAGGTCAATCGGTGGGCGGCCTAAGCGACCGGAAGACGCCTCGTCGCTTGCTCTGAGATCGCGAGAGCTCAGCCGTATCTTTCGTCGACGGGCCCAGGCGGCTGGCCTCATTGGGTACTTCACTGCCTACTCTCCCCGCGTTGGGGGTGCCATGGATTTGGCGCGTGCCGGAGCTACCGTGGACCAAATCCGGACTGCTGGCGGGTGGCGATGCGCATTTGTCATCGACCGGAACACGTCGGACCTTCGCGGAGCGACACCCGCGATGAAGTCACTCAAGCTGTTTCGCGAAAGCTAGCCGCCTTGGTCAACTCAGTGGCCAAAGTTTCTTGGTCGATTGAGTTCCATTGCATAACTTTCTTGGCATGCCGGCGCGCGTTGTATAAGTCTCTTGGCACGAGCGCGCGCTGGCATAGCTTTCTTGGCACGGTCCGGTGGCAAGCACGGCGATAGTCCGACACGCGTTTCTAAGTTTTTCAAGTAGTTACTGTGGCCTAAGTTTCTTGGCCGCATTCAACAGTGCATCCACAAGGGGAAACTCATGGCATCGGAAGACCTCGACCGTGTCGCTGCGAGCCGCAATACCCTGGTTGATCCCTCGCGTCGTCGCCTGCTGGCAGGCCTGCTCACCGCGTACACCGCCTCGCTGATTCCCTGGGCACTGGCGCAACCGGCGCCGCACGCCGATCGCGGCGCGTTCACCGCGCTCTCGGCGATCCTGGTCGGCCGGCAAGTGCTGGATACCGCGCTGGCCGATCGCATCTACGACGCCCTCGTCGCTGCTAATCCGCACTTTCCGACCGACGTGCAGGCGCTGCTGACGCTGATCAACGAGCGCCACATCGATCCACAGCAACTGCAGGGCGTGCTGGACGGCGAGCATTCGCCGCTGGCGCCGTTGCCGCGGCAGATCCTCGGCGCCTGGGCGCTCGGCGTCGTCGGCAGCGGCAAAGACGCGCGCTGCGTCGCCTACGAGACCGCGCTCGATGCAGTGATCGTGGCCGACGTGCTGAAGCCGCCGACTTTCGCCTACGGCGTATACGGCAGCTGGTCCGCCAAGCCCAACCCCGAGGAGTGAAGTCCGATGCCCGCACAGTTGTCGGCTGACATCGTGGTGATCGGCGCGGGCATCGTCGGTGCGCTGGCCGCGCGACGGCTCGCCAGGCAAGGCGCCTCGGTGCTGATCCTGGAGGCGGGGCCGCGGCTGGAGCGCGCCCGTATCGTCGCCGCGTTCCGCAACTCGCCGATCAAGGGCAACTGGATGGCGCCCTACCCGCCCTCACCGTGGGCGCCGCACCCGATCTACGTGCCCGAGGACAACGGCTACCTGAAGCAGGCTGGCCCGTACCCCTACCCGGCCGAGTACATCCGCGCGGTGGGCGGCACCACTTGGCACTGGGCCGCGCAGGCGTGGCGGCTGGTGCCGAACGACGTGCGCATCAAGAGCCTGTACGGCGTCGGCGTGGATTGGCCGCTGAGCTACGAGGAACTCGATCCCTGGTACCAGGAGGCGGAGGAGCTGCTCGGCGTGGCCGGTGCCGACGACACCGGCTCGCCACGCCAGCATCCGTTCCCGATGGAACCGGTGGCCGAGCCGTGGGCCATGCGCCGCGTTCGCGAACGGCTCGCGCCCACCTACGCCGTGGTCGCCAACACCGTGGCGCGAAACAGCCGCGGCTACGACGGCCGGCCCGCCTGCGTGGGCAACAACAGTTGTCAGCCGATCTGCCCGGTCAACGCGCAATACCTCGGCATCAATGCGGTGGAAGCGGCCGAGGCCGCCGGTGCGAAGGTGGTGCCGAACGCGGTGGTCTTCCGCATCGAGCACGACGCCAAGGGGCGCATCGCGGCGGTGCACTACTACGCGCCGGACAAGAGCGAGCATCGCGTCACCGGCACCACCTTCATCCTCGCCGCGAACGGCATCGAGAGCCCGAAGCTGCTGCTGCTCTCGGCCAGCGACAAATATCCCAACGGGCTGGCCAACAGCTCCGGCGCGGTCGGCCGCCACCTGATGGACCACCCCAGCACCTCGCTCACGTTCTATGCCGACGAGGAGATCTGGCTCGGCCGCGGCCCGCAGAGTCCGAGTTCCATCAACACGCTGCGCGATGGCGCATTCCGAAGCCAGCACGCGCCGTACCGGCTGGATTTCACCAACATCTCGCAGGTGCTCAACGTCACCAACGATCTGATCAAGGAGGGCGTCTACGGGACGGAGTTTGCGAAGCAACTGCGCTGGCGCGCCGCCCGTCAGATCAACGTGAAAAACGTGCTGGAGGTGCTGCCCAATCCCGACAACCGCATCACGCTCAGTTCGGAAAAAGACGCCATGGGCATTCCGAAACCAGAGGCGCATTACTCGATCGGCGACTACACGCGCCGCGCCGCGGAAGTGTCCAAGGCCGACTTCGCGAAGATCGCCGAGTTGATGGGCGGCACCGGCCTGCGCTACAGCGCGGAGGGCAACTTCGCCAACAACCAGCACATCACCGGCACGATGAGCATGGGCAACGATCCGGCGAGCTCGGTGGTCGATGCGTTCGGCCGTACGCACGACCACGAGAACCTGTTCGTCTGCAGCACCGGCGTGATGCCCACTGCGGCCACGATGAATTCCACGCTCACCGCAGTGGCGCTGGCGCTGCGCACCGCCGAGCACATCCTGCCGGCGAAAAAAGCGGCTGCGGTCAACGCGTCCAGCGACCACAAGGCGAGCCTCGCATGAACGCGCCGATCCGCTGCCTTGCGCCGCTCGCCCTGCTCGGCCTGCTCGTCGCCGCATCGGCCCATGCCGCCGACACCACCGATGCCGCCCTGCTGCAACGCGGCCACTACCTCGCCACGGCGGGCGACTGCGTGGCCTGCCATACCGCGCCCGGCGGCAAGCCCTACGCCGGCGGCCTGCCCATGCCCACGCCGATCGGCGACATCATCAGCACCAACATCACGCCCTCGACCAGCGCCGGCATTGGCCGCTACACCGAGCAGCAGTTCAGCGATGCCTTGCGCAAGGGCATCCGCGCGGACGGCAAGCATCTGTATCCGGCGATGCCGTACACCGCGTACGCGCAGCTCACCGACGACGACGTGCACGCGCTCTACGCGTACTTCATGCACGGCGTGGCGCCGGTGGACAGCAAGCCGGCGCCGACCCGGCTGCCGTTCCCATTCAACATCCGCCTGTCGATGGCGGCCTGGAACCTGCTGTTCCTCGACAACAAGCCGTACACGCCCGACCCGGCCAGGAGTGCCGAGTGGAACCGCGGCGCCTACCTGGCGCGCGGACTGGCCCACTGCAGCACCTGCCACACGCCGCGCAACCTGCTGATGGCCGAACGGTCGTCGCGCGAGCTGGCCGGCGGTGCCGTCGGCACCTGGTTGGCGCCGAACATCACTTCGGACGCGAACAGCGGCATCGGCAACTGGAGCGAACAGGACCTGGTCGACTACCTGAAATCCGGCCACGCCCGCGACAAGGCGCAAGCGGCCGGACCGATGGCCGAAGCGGTCGACCACAGCCTGCAGTATCTCGAACCCGCCGATCTGCAGGCGATCGCCACGTATCTGAAAACCGTGCCGGCGCAGCATGACGCCGCCGATACGCAACCAGTCGACAGCCGGGGCGCCACGTTTGATGGAATGGCCGACCAACGCGGTACCGCCCTGCCCGATGACGCGCAGCAGTGGAGCGGCGCGCAGCTCTACGATGCGAACTGCGCCAGCTGCCACCAGGCCAGCGGCGAAGGCAGTTTCGACGGCGGCCTGCCGCCGCTGTTCCACAACACCGCCACCGGCCGTGCCCGTGCGGACAACCTGGTGTTGGTGATACTCGAAGGCATCCGCTGGACCGACGCCAGCGGCGTGCACATGCCGGCCTTCGCCAATGACCTGAGCGACCAGCAGATCGCCACCCTGGCCAACTACCTCACCCGGCATTACGGCAACCCGACCGCGACGGTCGATGCTGCACAGGTAGGAATGCTGCGTGCGGGTGGCGCGGCGTCGCATCTGGTGGGGCTGGCGCGACTGGCGCTGGCCGTCGTCGCACTGTTGATCGTCCTCGTCATCGTGCTGCTGGTTCGTCGCCGGCGGCGCGCGGGTTCCGCCGGAAAGGCCTGAGCTCATGCGCCCCCCATCCCGTGCGACCCGACTGCTGATCCTCGGCGGCATGCTGTGCTTGTGTACGCTGCCGGCCTTGGCGCAGCAAGCCGGCGACGGCTGGCTCAGCCAGCCGACCCTGACCGGCGACTGGGGCGGCACGCGCAGCACGCTCGCGGACGACGGCATCGGCCTGCGCGCGCACTGGACCACCGAAAGCGCGGGCAACGTCTCCGGCGGCCACTACCAGACCGCGCGCTACACCCAGCAGCTCGACGCCGGCGCGGATGTCGACCTCGACAAGCTGTGGGGCGTGCCGAACGCAAAGATCCAGTTCACCGTCACCGAGCGCGACGGCCGCAGCCTCAGCAGCGATGCGTTGGGCAACCAGTTCTCGGTGCAGGAACTGTATGGCGCGGGGCAGAACTTCCGCCTCGCCGAACTGAATTGGCAGCAGGATTTCCTCGACCACCGAATCTTCATGGAATTGGGCTGGTCGCCGGTGGGCGACGACTTCGCGCGACTGCCGGCGTTCTGCAACTTCCAGAACGGCATCATCTGCGGCCACGCCAACGCGATGACCACCAACAGCGGCGCGCACAACTTTCCCATCGCCCAATGGGGCGGCCACGTGAAGTGGCACGTCACGCCGAACTTCTACGCCACCGTCGGCGCCTACCTCAACAATCCCAACGCCGGCAACAAGGACCAGGGTTGGAACCTCAGCCTCAAGCACAGCGGCGTGTTCGTGCCGGTCGAAGTGGGCTGGTCCAGCGGCTACGGCAGCGGGCAACTGCCCGCCGATCTCAAGCTCGGCGCGTACTACAACACCGTCGGCACGCCGGACGTCTACACCGACATCAACGGCCAGCCCGCCGGCCTCACCGGCGCCGGCTTCCTGCAGCACAACGGCCGCAGCGGCGGCTATGTCATCGCCGACCACATGGTCTACCGCGAAGGCCCCGACTCCAATCGCGGACTCACCCTCGGCGCGATGGCCGGCGTGGGTGACTCGACCACCTCGCGCTTCCGCTACTTCTGGGTGATCGGCGGCCACTACCAAGGCACTTTTCCCGGCCGCGACAACGACGTGGTCTCGTTCATGGTCGCCAGCGGCCGCACCAATCCGCGCCTGACCCGCTACCAGCGCGACCGCGACCGCGTGCTGCCCGGCAGCGTGGGCATCCAGACTTACGAAAGCGTCGCCGAAATCGACTACGGCGCGAAGATCGCGCCCTGGCTCACCCTGCGCCCCAACCTGCAGTACGTCATCCGTCCCGGCGGCACCGGCAAGATCCCCGATGCCTTCGTGATCGGCCTGTACACGCAGGTGACGTTCTGAGCGACGAGCCGGCGTGCGTGCAGCGGGCACATCGCGCGTTCAGCCGATCTGCACCGACAGCATCGAGATCGAGCCACCATCCATGCCCTCGACCGGAAACGTCACCGCATCGCCTTCGCCGCTGGCGCCGAGCACGTACAGCAGCGGCAGGTAATGGTCGGGCGTGGGCGCCGACAGCTCCGCGTCCGCACCCAGCGACTCGTAGTTCACCAGCGACTCGTGATCGCTACGCAGCATCAGCTCGCGCACCTGTGTCTCGAAGCGCGATGCCCAGTCGAATGGCTCCTGCGGATGCCGGCCCCAGGCATAGGCATGCAGGTTGTGCACGACGTCGCCGCTGCCGACCAGCAGGATGCCCTCGTCGCGCAGCGGCTTCAGCAGCCGGCCCAGCCCGTAGTGGAACGCCGGCGGCTGCGTCTCGTCGATGGACAACTGCACCACCGGCACGTCGGCGGCGGGAAACACGTGGCGCAGCACCGACCAGGTGCCGTGGTCCAGCCCCCACGAAAGATCCGAACGCACCTCCAGCGGCCGCAGCAATTCGCGCACCCGGCCCACCAGGCCGAGGTCGCCGGGCGCGGGATATCGCACCTCGAACAACTCGCGCGGGAAGCCGCCGAAATCATGGATGGTGCGTGGCGCCGCCATCGCGGTGACCGCGGTGCCCGGCAGGTACCAATGCGCCGACACCGACAACACCGCGCGCGGCCGCGACAGGCGCTGGCCCAGCGCCGCCCAGCCGCGGGTCCAGGCATTGTCGTGCAGCGCATTCATCGGGTTGCCGTGCCCGAGAAAAACCGTCGGCATACGTGCGTTCATGACATCGCCGGGCGCCTCCATGGGCACCTGCATCCACACGGTGATGACACGCGACGCGTTAGCTTGGCGTGATCGCCGGCCATGCCGAATCGGAACGATCCGCTGCAGTCGGCATGCCGACTCGCGGGCACCGTGATGCGAGCGATCGGCAGCAAGTGCACCGCCATGTGGGAACACACCCAACCCGTCCGGAGACGAACATGAAGGTCGCATTGATCGGCATCAGCGGCCGTGTCGGCTCGCGCCTGCTGACCGAGCTGCTCAGCCGTGGCCACATCGTCACAGGCATCGCGCGCGACACCCACGGGGTGGCCGCACGACCGCAATTGCAGCTGAAGAACGCCGACGCCAACCAGCCGGCGCAACTCGCGCCGCTGCTGGCTGGCCACGACGCGGCCATCAGCGCCATGAAATTTGCCACGTCCGATGCGGCGGCGCTGCTCGCCGCGGTGAAGCAGGCTCGCGTGCCGCGGCTGCTGGTGGTCGGCGGCGCGGCCAGCCTGGAGGTGGCTCCCGGCCAGGCACTGTTCGATGCACCGGGCTTTCCGGCGGCATACAAGCCGGAGGCGGAGGCTGGACGCCGCTTCCTCGGCACGCTGCGTGGGGAAAAGGATCTCGACTGGACCTTCCTGTCGCCTTCGGCCGAATTCGTGCCCGGCGAACGCACCGGGACATTCCGCCTTGGCGGCGACCACCTGCTCACCGACGCGAACGGTCGCAGCTGGATCTCGATGGAGGACTACGCGATCGCCATGGTCGACGAGCTCGAAACCCCCAGACACTCGCAACAACGCTTCACCGTCGGCTACTGACCGCACGGGCCGCCAGCCACCTCACCCACCAGGACGACATGCGCATGAAGACCTACAAAGTCGGCTACTTCGTCGGCAGCCTCGCCAAGGGCTCGATCAACCGCCAGCTGGCCCAGGCGCTCACCCGCCTCGCGCCCCCCGGGCTGGAACTGACGGAGATTTCGATCCGCGACCTGCCGCTGTACTGCTACGACTACGACGCCGACTACCCGCCGGTGGCGCGCGCGTTCAAGCAGGCGATCGCCGACGTGGACGCGGTGCTGTTCGTCACCCCGGAATACAACCGCTCGATCCCCGGCGCGCTGAAGAACGCGATCGACTGGGCCAGCCGCCCGTGGGGCAAGAACTCCTTCGCGCGCAAACCCTCGGCGGTGATCGGCACCTCGCCCGGCTCGATCGGCACCGCGGTGGCCCAACAGCACCTGCGCAGCGTGCTGTGCTTCTGCAACTCGCCGCTGATGAACACGCTGGAGGCGTACATCCAGTTCAAGCCGGGACTGATCGGTGCGGACGGCTCGATCACCAACAATGCCACCGCCGAGTTCCTTTCCAACTACATGAAGGAACTGCACCTGTTCGTCGAGCGCGTACTGACCGTGCTGCCACGCGAGAGTTGAGCCAGGCAGCAGCTGGGTGTGTTGCGGAAATCGAGGCGATCCATGAACACGAAAAACGCGAATGTTTCCAACCAGTGGTTCGCGAACCTGTCGAGCCTGTTGCCCGACCTTGAAGCGCTGTACACCGACATCCATGCCCATCCGGAATTGTCGATGCAGGAGACGCGCACGGCCGACCTCGCGGCCAGCCGTCTGCGCCAATCCGGCTTCGAGGTGACCACCGGCATCGGCCACACCGGCGTGGTCGGCCTGCTGCGCAACGGCGACGGCCCGACCGTGATGCTGCGCGCCGACATGGACGCGTTGCCGGTCGCGGAGGCAACCGGCCTGCCGTACGCGAGCAAGGTCACCGCGAAAGACAAGGACGGCCACACGGTGCCGGTGATGCATGCCTGCGGCCACGACATGCACGTGACCTGGCTGATCGGCGCAACCACCCTGCTCGCGCAAGCGCGCGAGCACTGGCGCGGCACCGTGATGGCGGTGTTCCAACCCGCCGAGGAAACCGGCACCGGCGCGCAGGCGATGATCGACGACGGGCTGTTCCAGCGCTTCCCGAAGCCCGATATCGTGCTTGGCCAGCACGTGATGGTCGGCGTGGCCGGCACGGTCAGCGGCCGCGCCGGCGTGATCACCTCGGCCGGCGACAGCCTGCAGATCCGTCTGTTCGGCCGCGGCGCACACGGCTCCATGCCGCAGGCGAGCATCGACCCGGTGGTGATGGCCGCAGCGACCGTGCTGCGCCTGCAGACGATCGTCTCGCGCGAACTGGCCGCGACCGAAGCCGCCGTGGTCACGATCGGCGCGCTGCAGGCCGGCACCAAGGAAAACGTGATCCCCGACGAGGCGATCATCAAGCTCAACGTGCGCACCTTCGACGAGGGCGTGCGCCAGCGCGTGCTGGCCGCGATCACGCGCATCGTCAACGCCGAGGCGGCCGCGTCGGGTGCGCCCCGGCCACCGGAAATCACGCCGCTGGATAATTACGCAATGGTGGTCAATGACGCCGACGCGAACCAGAAAGTCGGCGACGCGTTCCGCCAGTACTTCCCTGAAGAACGCGTCGAGAAAACCCTGCCGACCTCGGCGAGCGAGGACTTCGGCTGCTTCGGCGCGCAGTGGATGGTGCCCTCGGTGTTCTGGTTCATCGGCGGCACCGATCCTGATGTCTACGCGAAGGCACAGGCCGCGGGCCGGCTCAACGACCTGCCGACCAACCACAACCCCAGGTTTGCACCGGTCATCGAGCCGACCCTGCGCACCGGCGTCGAAACGCTGATCGTCGCCACACTCGCATGGCTGTCGGCGAAGTAGCAGGAAGATGTCGACACGCCACCGACGAAACGGCTGCTGTTGATCGCCGACCTGGTCGACACGTTCGTGTTCGCGCTCGTCGGTGCAATGGCAGTCGACGCGGCGCCGACTCGATCGGTGCGGCGCGGCACGCTCCAGATGCCTCTCGACTCAGGCACTGCAAGCCTGCCGCCGCGCCGTGCAGCGCAAGACGGCACTCCCGGCCATTGACGCCGGGAAGCCGCTTTCTATCGTCAGGCATTGATCCGCCAGCACCGCCACGCCGGGCCGGTGCGACACGACGACCAGGCTGGTCTGCGGCAGGCGGCGCTTCAGCGCGGCGAGGACGGCCAGCTCGGCGGCGGCGTCGAGCGCGCTGGTGGCCTCGTCCAGCACCGCCAGGCGCGGTTGTCGCAGGATCACCTGGGCCAGCAGCAGCCGCTGCAGTTCGCCACCGGAAAGCCGGCTGGACGCGCTGTGCAGCGTAGTGTCGAGTCCGTGCGGCGAGTCGGCCAGCCGCCGGTCGAGGCCGACGTCGGCCAGCGCGCTGCGCAGCAGCGCATCGGTGGCGTCCGGTGCGGCCCAGCGCAGGCACTCGCGCACCGAGCGCTGCCACGGCCGCACGTTCTGGCTGACGTAGGCGCCGTGGCGCACCCGTTCGCGATAGGCGTCGAAGGTTATCGGGCGACAGTCGAGTCGCGCCACGAAGACCTCGGGCGTCGCCATGCCGGCCAGCACGTCGACCAGGCTGCTCTTGCCGATCCCGGAATCGCCGGAAATCAGCGTGAGCTCGCCGGGCGCCAGCACCAGTTCGCCGACCTCGAGGCCCGCCCGCGGCGGCGTCAGCCGCATCCACTCGATGCGCAACACGCCATCACCGATCACCGGCCGCGGCGACGTCATGGGCGCAGCCGTGCGGTCCGCGTCCAGGCTCATGTAGCGCCGCCACAGCTCGAAGGCCGGGGCGGTCGAACGCAGTTGCTGGAAGCTCTGCCGCGTCGCCACCAGGTAAGGCAGCAGGCGCCCGAGCAGCAGGCACACGGCGATGAGCGCGGCGCGGTCCACGCCGCGCCAGCGATCGGCCAGCAGGAAGAGCACCGCGATGCCGAGCGTCGCCAGCAGTTCGAGTACCAGTCTGCCGGAGGCCACCAGTTCCAGCTGACGGCGATAGCCCTCGCCCAGGCGGGCCGCAATCGCACTGCAACTCGCCTTCTCCGCATCTTCGCGTTCGAACGAACGCACGTGGCGCAGGCGTCGCGGAAAATCCTCGCTGTGCCAGAACAGCTGGGTCATGTCGGCCACGTAGCGGCGCGCGACCAGCGCCTGCTCACGGCCGCAGGCGCGCGAGGCGGCCAGCCCGAGTCCGGCCAGCACCGGCACGGCCAGCAGCAGCGGCGGCGAGACCCAGAACGCGAAGCCCAGGCTGACCGCCGCGGTGATGCCGGCCACCAGCAGCTGCTGCAGCGCGCTGAAGCCCTGCACGAGGATCTCGACGTTGTGGGTGAGCACGTTGGCGATTTCCGCGGACGTCGCATCGGCCAGCGACGCCAGTGGCGCGTCGATCAGCCGCGCATGCACCCGACGGCGCAGGTTCACGCCGTAACGGCCGACCAGCCGTGCGCCGATCCGCGCCGCCTGCCAGCGCAGCAATGCGAACGCGCCGCTGGCCGCCGCAAAGACCGCCGCCTGCGCGCCGACGCTGCGGTGTGCACCGAGCAAGGCGCCACCGAACGGCAAGGCGTGGTCGGGCTGTACCAGCGGCACCAGCAGCAGTGCCGCCACGCTGCCGGCGAAGGCCGCGCCCAGCGACAACGCGACGTACACGGCGGTTTCCGCCAGATCCTTGCGCGCGAGCGTACGCAGCAGCGCGCGCAACAGGTCCAGCGAGCGGACGTGCAGCAGCGAAGGTTCGTCGGGCACCGCCGCCGGATCACGCGGCCTGACGTTAGCCGCGGTTCCGCAGGCGCTGCCCGACGATTCGGTGCGGCGTGGCTCCCTGGCCGGATTTCGCATGCCGGTGAGTGCGAACCACCGGACCAAAAGTTGTGCGTGGCCGGCGCAACGCCTCGCGGCCACCGCAGCGAACGAGGCCGCCGCAGTGGCGGCCCTGTCTTCCGGACGAACGCTCAAATGATCGGGTCGGATCACTGCGTCGGCAGCTTGCCCGCCCGCATGCCCTGCACGATGGCCAGCGACCGCGCCACGTGCTGGTCGGGCCGCAGATGGTCGGTCTCCGACGACAGCGTGGCGACGATCCGGCCGTCGCCGGCGATCACGAAAGTGGTGCGCGAGATGAAGCCATGGTCGATCGCCACGCCGCGCACGTCATTGATGCCCGGTTGCTCCGCCGTCATCTTGAGGTCGTAGGACGCCGCCACCTTGCCGTCGGGATCGGAGGCCACCGGGAACTTGCCGGCGCAATACTTCGGGTCGGACGAGAAGGCATTCAGCCGCTCGATGCTGTCGGCGGACACGCCGATGATGGTGGCGCCGGCCGCGTCGAACCTGGCCTTCTCGGTGGCGAAGGTGTGCGCTTCCAGATCGCAACCGCCGGTGTACGCCGATGGATAGAAGTACACCACCACCGGCCCGTGCTTGAGGGCTTCCTTCAGCGAGAAGCTGAAATCCTTGCCGGCGCGACTGGCTTCGGCCGTGAAATCCGGCGCCGTGGCACCGGGCTTGAGCGCGGCAAGCGCCGGCAACGCCACCAGCAGCGCCAGCAGCGCAGCGGTGGCCATCGATCCCGCAAGACGTGTTTTCATTTGCGACCCTCGCATGGGGCATCGACCCGGCACGGAACAACCCGCGCCGGGCCCCTGCCCGGTTGATGTTGAACCACTCCGATGATTCACCGGCCCCGGTCCGAACCGTTGCCTGCGCCGGCGGCAGGAACGTGGGTGCCGTCGCCGTCGGGAAAAGTTGCCGCCCGCCGCCGTGGCGATCAATGCGACCCGGCCAGCAGCGCGTGCAGCGCGGCGACGGCGTCGCGCGGATGACGCCCGCGGCGCAACTCGTGCACGCCGCGTCGGATCAGCTGCTGCTCGAAACGATCCCAACCGGGCTGCGTGGATGCATAGGGTTGGTCAGTGCGCAGGCGGGCGGCGACGTCGCCGGTACGGAGCGGACTCAGCAAGGCATCCGCATCGTCGGCCGCCTCGGCGGAGACGAACACCGCGCCGGCCAATGCCAGCGGTGTGGCCGCGAGCTGGCCGGGACTCTGGCGCAGGTCGGCCTCGAACTTCTCCACGCCGCTGCGCCGACGGATGCGCGGCGAGCGCTCGAGCCAGTCCCGCGCGGTACGGTCGTCCACGTGGCGCAACGCGTCGGCCTGCACGTGCAGGTAGTTGGCGACGCCGGTGGCGAGCAGGCTTTCCGGCTGCACGAAGACGGCGTCCTCGGCGAGAAAATCCAGGCCGTGCAGCAGGCTGTGCAAGGCCAGCGTCGATTTGCCCGCACCGCTTGCGCCCAGCAGCAGCACGCCGCGCCCTTGTCGACCCATGCAGGCGCCATGCAGCGGAACCAGGCCCAGCTCGCGCGTCGCCAGGGTGAACACGGCGAATTCCACGAGTTCGTAGCGCAGATGGTAGGGCTGGTCGAGCATGTCCTCCGAAGCCACCACCAAGGCCTGCCGCTGCGCGGGCGCCAGTACCACGTAGTTCGACGCGTCCATCACGCCGCAGATCAGGCCGGCGCCGGATTGCATCCGCACCGGCGGCGGCTCGGTGCGTCGTGGCAACGCCTGGCGCGGCAGCAGCCGCAGCTCGATGCGGAACTCCGGCGCGGCCACTGGCAAACGATGCGGCGGCAGGCCGGCATAGGCGGCTTCGACCACCTGCAGCAAGGCCGCGCTGGCGCTGTCGAAGCGGAAGTCGCCGCCCAGGAGCTGCTTGCGCACGGAGAACGCGGGGCCACTGCGCTCGCGGAAAGGGTCCGCGTCCGCATCCGGCACGCCGTGGGAGATCGTCAAGGCCATCCTCGTCGCGCGCGGCTCCGGGCAAGTGCCGAATGAGTGCGGCCGCAACGAAAAAAGGTTGCGCGCGCACGACCGCGCCACGCTGCCGCGGCTCGTCGTCGCGCAGGCAACCGAAGCCCCGCCACCGAGCACTCACTTCCCGCAAGAGCCGGCCCGAACGCAAACGTCGTCCGCCGCAGCAGCCCGTCCCCACGGCCCCCGGAGGCCATAGTGATGCTGAAGATCCTGGTCGGCCACGCTTACTACCTGAAGTACGACCGGAAGCAGTGGGAGCGTGGCAAACCGTATCCTCCGCTCGCCACGATCCAGGTGGCCGCCCTGCTGCGGCGGCTGGGACACGAGGTCGCGCTGTTCGACGCGATGCTGGCCGAGGGCGTCGAGGATTTCGCCGCATCGCTGCACGGCGTGCGCCCGGACGTGGTGGTGCTCTACGAGGACAACTTCAACTTCCTGACCAAGATGTGCCTGGGCCGCATGCGCGAGGCGGCGTGTCGCATGATCGCCGAGGCGCGTGCCGCCGGCGCCCGCGTGATCGTCGCCGGCTCCGACGCTTCCGATCACCCGGAGGCCTTTCTCGCGGCGGGCGCGGAGGCGGTGCTGATCGGCGAAGGCATCGCCGCGCTGGCGGAACTGATCGGCCGGCTGGAGCGCGCGCCCGACATCGCCACCCCGGCCTGGGTGGCCAGCCTCGCGGGCGTTGCCACACAGGTGGGCGGACAGCAGCAGCCGACGCGCGTCGGTGCGCTGCCGCCGGATCCGCGCCTGGTGGGCCACCCGGCCTGGGATCTGATCGACATCGAACGCTATCGCGCGATCTGGCACGAACGGCATGGTTTTTTCAGCCTCAACATGGCCGCGTCGCGCGGCTGCCCGTTCCGCTGCAACTGGTGCGCCAAGCCGATCTGGGGCAACCACTACATGCAGCGCAGCCCGCAGGATGTCGCGGCGGAAATGAGCCACCTGAAACATGCCTTCCAGCCCGACCACATCTGGATGGCGGACGACATCTTCGGCTTCCGCGTCGACTGGGTGACGGAGTTCGCCGAACACCTGCGCGCCAGCGACGGCGCGGTGCCGTTCACCATCCAGACCCGCGCCGACCTGATCAGCGAACGCATGGCCGCGGCGCTGGCGCAGGCCGGCTGTGCCGAGGCGTGGCTCGGCGCCGAGAGCGGCAGCCAGCGCGTGCTCGACGCGATGAACAAGGGCACCAGGGTCCCCGAGCTGATCGTGGCGCGCGAACGGCTGGGCCGGCACAGCATCCGCGTGGGCTTCTTCATCCAGCTCGGCTATCTGGGCGAGGAGCTGGCCGACCTGCTGGCCACCCGCGAACTGGTCGCGCAGGCAGCGCCGGACGACATCGGCGTGAGCGTGTCCTATCCCTTGCCGGGGACGCGCTTCTACGAACTGGTGAAGGCCCAGCTCGGCCGCAAGACGCATTGGCGGGACAGCGGCGACCTGGCCATGATGTTCCGCGGCGCCTACGACTCGGAGTTCTACCGCAGCGTGCGCGACCTGCTGCACGAACAGGTCGCGCTGCAGCAGGCCAGGGCCGGCACGCCGCCGAAACGCCAGCGTGCGGCCAGCGCCGCGCTGGCCGCGCGCTGGGATGCGCTGATCGCGCGCGAACACGCGCACCGCAACCACGATGCCACGCCGCCGCCCGTGCCGCAGCGCATCGCCTTGCAGCTGCGCTAGGGATGCCCTGATGCTGCCGCCGCTCGCCATCGTCAGAAGCGGCCTGCGCCGCACCACCGAGGCGCTCGCCGCCGAGCTGGCACTGGCGCAGCCGGGCAGCGAGACGCCCGCATGGAGCGAACTGGAGTGGGCGCTGGCCGCGGCCGCCGCCGTCGCGCACGGCGTGGCGCCGCTGCTCGACCGGTACTCGACCTGGGACCAGCCGGCGTGGCGGCATTTCCTTGCCGACCAGCGCACGCAGGTCGAGCAGCGCCATCGCCGCATCATCGACCTGCTCAAGCGCATCGACGCCGGTGCCCGTGCCGCCGGCTTTCCCGTCGTCGCGCTGAAGGGCTCGGCGCTGCACGCCGCGGGGATCTACGCGCCGGGCGAGCGGCCGATGGCCGACATCGACCTGCTGGTGCGCGAAACCGACGCCGCGACTGCGGGCGTGCTGCTGCAGGAACTCGGCTACGTGGCCTCGTTCGCGCAGTGGAAGCACCAGGTGTTCAAGCCCGCTGGCGGCCAGCCCTATGCCGGGCTGGGCGAGCACCGCGACGCACCGGTGAACATCGAACTGCACACGCACATCCGGGAGCGGTTGCCGGTGGCCGCCGTCGACATCACCGGGCGCATCCAGCCGAGCGAACCGCATCCGGGGCTGAACGACTACCCCTCGTGCGGCGCGCTGATGAGCCACCTGCTGTTGCACGCGGCGGGCAACATCTGCGGCCGCAGCCTGCGCCTGATGCATCTCAACGACATCTCGCTGCTGGCCACGCGCATGGTCGCGCGCGACTGGAACGAACTGTGGGGCGCCCACGGCGACGACGCGCCGTGGTGGGCGTTGCCGCCGCTGCGGCTGGTCGCGCGCTACTACCGGCATGCGGTGCCCGAGACCGTGCTCGCGCGGCTCGAACGCGATTGCCCGCCCCTGCTGCGCGCGGTCTCGCGGCGTCAGACCCTGACCCGGGTGTCGTGCTCCGAACTGTGGTTGCACGCGCTCGCCGGCATCGAGTGGTCGCGTTCTTTCGGCGAGGCCGCGCGCCATCTTGCGCGCCATGTCCGGCCCACGGACGAAGCCCGCAAGGAACGCGCCGACATGGCGCGCACCCAGCTCTGGCTGCAGGGACAGGACTGGGTCACCTCGCCGCGGCGCCGGCGCGCGCTGGCCTGGCTCGTGCGGCCGGTGCCGCGCATGGACACCTTGTACGTGGTGCGCACGGCGCTGGAGCCGCGCGCCTCATCGGCGAGCGAGTAGCGGACGACCGCAAGGCCATCGACGACATGCACACCGGCGAGCAGTACCACGAATTCATGCTGGCCTCGCCGCGGGACCGGAGCGTGCGCGCCAGGTTCCAGCAGCTGGCGCTGGGCCTGCTGCCCGCGGGAGCGTCCGTGCTCGACTTCGGCGCCGGCACCGGCATCGATGCGAAAACCTATGCCGCCAACGGACATCCGACCTTCGTGTTCGAGCCTTCGGAGGCGATGCGCGATTGCCTGCTGCGGCACTGCCGCGACGAGATCGAGCGCAAGACCGTCGTCGCGGTCGCCTCGCCGCTTGCCTGCAAGGTGCAGGCGGTGACGGCGAACTTCGCGGTCTTCAATCACTTCGCGGATCATGCCGCGTTGTTCGAGCAACTGTCGTACGTGGTCCGGCACGGCGGCTTCGTGCTGGCCAGCCTGCTCAACCCCTATTGCCTCGCCGACGCACGCTACCGCTGGTGGCGGGCGAACCTGGTGAACCTCGTGCGCCGCGGCCACTACGCCATCGCCAGCGAAAGCCGCATCCACCGCTTCGCGCCGCGGATCGTGGCGCGGGCGGCGGCGCCGCATTTCCGGCTGGAGCGCCGGATGCCCAGCGGCCTTGCTCTCGCAAGCCAGCTTTACATGTTCCTGCTGTTCCGGAGAGTCTGACGATGTGGAAGGACTGGGTCAGGCCATTCGTCCGTCCGCTGCCGCAATGGTCGGTGGTCGCCGTCACGCCACCACAGCGGGCGGTTGTCGCCAGCTTGCGCTGGGGCAAGGCCGCCGCGGATGTCACCACCGACCACACTGTGGCATCGCTACGGCCGCTCACCATCGCGACCAGCCTGGACGCCGGCCCGCACCCCGTTCTCGAGTACCGCGACCGCACCAGCGGCCGGCTGCTCGGGAAATTGCAACTGCTGCGCACAGCAACGGTCAGCGCCGAAGGCAGCACGCTCGCCCTCTACCACGTCGCAGCCGGCGGGCATCGCTGCCTGGCCTGGCCGCTGCGTCCGTGGAACACCTGGCTGCAGAACCGCCTGATGCGCAACGGCAACGCGTCGCCCCACTCCCTCATGGCGCCGATGGCAACCCAGCAGCTGATGATCGCCTACCTGTGCCCGCGGCCGGTCGTGCTCGTCTCCGTCGACGCACCGGGCCACCACAACCTCTTCCCGATGGACCTGATCGGCCCGCTGGGGCGCAGCGGGCTGTTCACACTCGCTCTGCGCAGCACCAATGTTTCCGTGCCGACGATGCGTGAGCAGCGCCGGATCGCCCTGTCCTGCATGCCGGCGGCGATGAAGGACGCCGTCTACGCACTCAGCGTGCATCACAAGCAACCGCTCGCGGACTGGACGGCACTGCCCTTCCCGGTCCGACGCTCGCGCACCTTCGGCATACCCGCGGTGGCCGCGGCGCTGCGCATCCGCGAGCTGGACATCGTGCACAGCGAGGAAGTCGGCTCGCACACGCTGTTCGTCGGCCGCATCGTGTCCGAGGAAACCCTGACGCAGGACGCGCAGCTGCACCACACGGCGGGCTTCCACCAGGCCTGGCGCCGCCGGCGCGGCATGCCGTTCTCGGAGGCGCGATCCGCCTGAGGGAAACGCTGATTTTGCTCGTCATCCCAGCGAAGGCTCATTACTGTCCGGAATACTTTGGACATGATGCTGAGATATGAGGCTGGGTACCGTCTACGCGAGATGTGACGAGTGAGTGACTCCATCTCCGGCAACGACCGGCTACCCGTACCGTCATCCCGACGCAGGCCGGGACCCAGTAGCAGCAAGGTCAGTTGAGCCTCACCGTCACTGGATTCCGGCCTGCGCCGGAATGACGAGCATGAAGCCGATTGATCAAACTCTCCTGAGCACGCGAGCTCACGCCTTCGTCGCCACCGCGATCGTCAGGCTTTGCAGGAAATGGAAATCCGGCCGCCGCAGCGCGTAGTGAGCATCGTCCGGATCGCACAGCCGTGCCAGCGTGTCGAAGTCCTCCTGGTGCAGGTAGGGCCGCAGGCGCTCGCCCCAGGTGTCCCGGAAGATCGCGTCGCGCAGGTAGCGCTCGTCCGCATCCGCGAGTGGCTGGACGCGCTCGATCATCCGCGTGCGCACCGCCACCTGCGGCAGGCCCGCCGCCTGCAGCCAGCCGACCAGCGCACGCACCGCGGTGAATTCGCGCTCGCTGCGGCCGTAGCGCTCGCGGTAGTACGCGCGCACCGCGTCGTTGACGCATCGTTCGAGACGGGCGTCCCACGCGAAAACCATGTCCGGCACCAGCGAGCTCTGGCCCAGCACGAGGCGGCCGCCCGGACGCAGCAGCCTGGCCAGGATCTGCACGCCGGCGACCGGGTCGTGCAGATGATTGACGGCGTTGACGGCCCAGACCAGGTCGAGGCTGCCGTCCGCCAGCGGCGGCTGCAGCATGTCGGCCTGCACGACAGTCGCCGGCGCCGGCGCACTGTGGCGGGCGGCATGGACATGCGCGGTCGCCAGGTCCATTCCCACCACCAGTGCACGATCCCCCGCGGATTCCTGGAACCAGCCGACCGCCTCGCCCGTGCCGCAGCCGGCGTCGAGCACGCGCGCATCCGCCTGCAGCGACAACGCATTGATCGCTTCGCGCAGCTCCGGCCGTGCGAAGGCGTTGAACAGCCGGAGCTTCTCCGTGTAGTCGCGCTGCGGAGTGTCACCGAGCAGTCCGGCCACGGTCTGCGTCCTGTTCATCGCAGCGGGCTCGTCGCCGTGCGGCATCCGTGCTCCTCCCGCGCGATGGCAGGCAGCTCGTTGCCGTGCCGCAGCCGCCGGCGCAGACGATTGAACGGGCGCTCGATCAGGAACCAGGACGACAGCGCCGCGAGGAAAACGAGCAACAGGTTCTGCGGGAATGCATGCATCCACGCGTCGGAGCGATGGTCGAGGAAAGGCATCTGCCACAGATACAGCGAGTAACTCAGCACGCCGATAAACACCGCCGGCTTCCAGTTCAGCAAGCGTCCGGCCAGCGAGTTCGCATGCCGCGTACTCGACTCGATCAGCACGGCGAGGCACAGGTTCATCAGCGGCGACCCCAGCAGGATTGCCACGGGATGGCTGCCCATGCGATTGATCAGCAGCACCAGCGGCACCGCGAGCACGAGCCAGCGGCTGCCGGTCAGGCGCAGGTACCACGTGCGGGTCAGCAGCCATGGCCGCAGCAGCGCCAGCGCACAACCCGTGGCCAGGTAATCGAACATCGCGGGGAAGCTCGTCAGCATGCTGCCCGGAAAACGGGGATCGACGTGGAATATCCATTCACGGATGCCCCAGCGCACCAGCGGACCGATGCAGATCGCCGCGGTCGCGACGAGCAAGGCGCGACGTTCGCGCAGGGCCAGCAGGGTCAGCGGCCACAGCAGATAGAACTGCTCCTCGACCGACAGCGACCAGAGGTGTCCGATCTGCAGGGAGCGGCCCGACTCGAAGTTGACCGTGTAGGTCAGCGCGTAGGCAAAGTCGCGGCCGCTCAGCGGCACCGCGCCCGCCGCCGTCGCGATCGCCATGACCAGGACAAACGCGTAGAACGCGGGAAAGATGCGCAGGATTCGGCGCAGGTAGAACCGCTTCAGCGAAATCGCCCCCGTCGCCTCGCGCTCGCCCATCAACAGCGAGGTGATGAGGAAACCGGAGATCACGAAGAACACCAGCACGCCGAGATGCGCGACGTCGCCGCACCAGCGGCCGTATTGTGCGATGGAAATGGGAAAACGCCGCGTCCCGCACAGATGCCCGTAGCACACCATCAGGATCGAGATCGCCCGGAACCCGTCCAGCGAAGGCATGCGGGCGCCCTGCGTGTTCATGCGGCGCGCAGACGCAGATAGAGCGCTTCGAACGCGCGCGCGGTGTGGTCGGCGTCCTCGCACAGCGCGCGGAGCTGCGCACCCGCGGCCAGGCGCAGCCGCAGTTCCTCGTCGGCTAGCAGGC
Source organism: Rhodanobacter humi (assembly GCF_041107455.1). Lineage (NCBI taxonomy): Bacteria > Pseudomonadati > Pseudomonadota > Gammaproteobacteria > Lysobacterales > Rhodanobacteraceae > Rhodanobacter > Rhodanobacter sp. FW106-PBR-R2A-3-15. Next base: position 3,954,893 of record NZ_JBGBPY010000001.1, on the reverse strand, counting down.
GGCGGATGGCGTCCGCGAGCGCCGACGCGTCGCCGACCGGCACGGCCAGCGCCGCCGCCGGCGCCCACTCCGCGATGTGCCCTACAGCCGTGCCCACCGTGGGCACGCCCACGGCAGCGGCCTCGAGCGCCACCAGCGGCCCGGCCTCGTGCAGCGACGACATCACCAGCAGGTCGGCCGACTCCATCAGCAGGCGCAGTTCGCGCTGGGTCTTGAAGCCGAGAAAACGCACCCGTCCATCCAGCCCGAGCCGGCCGGCGAGCCGCTGCATCTCGCCCTGCAAGGTGTCCACGCCGACGATGTCCATTTCGAAGTCCGGCCCCGTCCCGGCCAGGATCGCCAGCGCGCGCAGCAGGGTCGGCTGGTCCTTGACGCGGTTGAGGCTGGCCACGTGGATCAGCCGGGCCGGCCCCCCGTCGCGCCCGCGCGGCGCACGCGGCGGCCAGGCCAGCAGGTCGACGCCCAGCGGTACGCGCCGGGCCTCTAGCCCGAGCGCGTGCAGCGATTCGAGGATCGGCGCGCTGGCGGCGGTGATCGCATCGGCGCCGCGCAGCACCACCGCTTCGCGCAGCCGCGCCTTCCACGTGCGCCGGCCGCCGTAGGCTATCGCGGGCAGCGCGACCAGCTCGCCGCCGGCGACATGCACCAGGCTCGGCCGCCGCAACAGCTTCGCCGCCGCCACGGCAACCAGGCTGCAGGAGCCGGAGAAGATCGCGTGGATCGCATCGAACGGTGCGCGCCTGTGCTCGGCGCGGATCGCCGCGATCGCGCGCAGCCGCGTCCGGCCTTCGCCGATGTTGTGGATATGTGCGCCGGCGAGTTCCCAGCAAGCCGGCGCCGCCTCCTGGTGCAGCGCGAAGACGTGCACCTCGTGCGTGCGTGCCAGCCGCACTATCAGCGCCAGCAGGGCCGGGATCACGCGGAACTCGCCGCTGCGATCCACTCCGCCGGGAACCACCAGCGCGAGCTTCATGGCACGCTCCCGCGGCGGTCGTCGAGCACCCGTGCATAGGCCTCGGCCCAGAGCCGCCCCACCGCCTGGAACGAGAGCGTCTCGTCGAAATGCGTGCGCACCTGTTGCGGCGAAGGCCGGCTCGCCGCGGCATCGACCAGCGCCGCGGCCAGCGCCGGCGCATCGCCGCACGGCCACAGCCGGCCGATGCGGCCGTTGCCGGTCAGTGCGCGGAACGCCGGGATATCCGTGAGTACCGGCGCGAGGCCGCAAGCCAGCGCTTCCATCGCCGCGTAGCCGCTGCTCTCGGCGCGGCTGCCGGAGACGAACAGGTCGGCGGCGCGCATCAGCGTCTCGACCTGCGCATGCGCCACCTTGCCCAACAGGTGCACGCGCCCGGCCAGTCGCCGGTCGGCATCGATGTGCGCCCGCACCTCGGCCAGCATCGGTTCCTCGCCGAAGGCGCACCACAGCTGCAGGCCGGGCAAGCGCTCCGCCGCCAGCGCGACGCCGTCGAGCACCGTGAGCGGATCCTTGCCGCGGTTCAGGCGCCCCACCCACAGCGCGCAAGGTGTGCCGTGCACGCCGGTCGCCGCACGTGCGTGGGCACGATCGCCCGGCGTGAAGCGGCTGCTGGATTCGGGAATCGCGAGCAGCCGTGTCGCCGGGGCGAACACGCCGGCGGTGACGAAGGGTCGCGCAAGCTCGACTGCCGTGAAGGCCACGCCCGCTGCTGCCGCGAAGCGACGACGATGGCGCGGCCGCCGCCACCAGCGCGGCAGCCGGTCGGCGTGGTCCTGGAAAAGCACCGGCATGCCCGGTGCGAGCTTGCCGGCGATCGCGAACGCATCGTCGACCCAGGCCAGGCTGTGCGCATGCAGCAGGTCGACGCCGCTGCCGTCCAGGGCATCGGCGAAACGGCGGCCCCGGCCTTGCGCCGTCCACGTTCCACGCAGATCGACGAGGCGGTAGTCGACGCCGGCGCGCGTCAGGCGCTCGGCATGCGCGGCCGCCTGCAACACGGTGACCCGGACGCCGGCGCCCGCCACCAGCTCCGCGATATCCGCCAGCGACGGCCAGCGTTCGAGCAGGTCCGCGAGGCCCAGGCCGCGGGGTGCGGGCAGGAAATTGATCTGCGCCACGTGCACCGGCACGACCTACAGGCCCGACACCTGCGGCATGCGCAGGCGCACCAGCCGGTTCGCCAGGTTCAGCTCCCACGGCCGGTCGTACCGGCGGAAGCGGTAGCGCCAGCCGGCCATCGCGCTGAGATTGCGCTTGGCCCATGGCGGCGCGCGCAAGTCCTGCACCGTGGGATAGCGGCAGCGCAGCACGGTGACGAAGTCGTTGATGCGGCGGCGCAGCCGGTCGCTGAGCCAGGGCGCATCCATGTGGCAGGCGTAATCGACCCAGCGCGGCTGGGCCCATTCGTCCGGCGTCGCGGGGAACACCACCGGTTCGCCGTCGATATCCAGCAGCGGCGCGCCCGGCCGCCTGGTGCGATCCTTCTCGTGGCGGCTGTGCTCCGGCAGCGGCGTGTAGATGTAGATGACGATCTCCGTCTGCGGGTTGATCCGCTTCATCTCGCGGATGAACTCGAAGGTGCGCTCGGTCTCCTCCTCGGTGTTCTCCGGCGGCGCGACCATGAACGACAGCTCCGGGATCACGCCATGGCGGCGGCACAGCTCGACCACCTCGAGGGTCTGGTCCGGCCGCGTGCCCTTGCGGATGTCGTGCAGCATCTGGCCGCTGGGCGACTCCGCGCCGATGTAGGCCATGCGCAGCCGGCTGCGGCGCACCAGCGCCCACGCGTGCTCCGAGAGCTTGAGCAGCGCGTCGGAGCGGGCGAAGCACCACCACGGCAGCTCGAACCGCGCCATCACCTCGAGCAGCGGCAGCATGTCCGCCTCGCGGTCGAAGAAGTTGTGGTCGAAGTACTGCACCGCATCGGCGCCCAGCTCGTGCTTGAAATACGCCAGCTCGCGTTCCAGCCGTGCCGCGGCCGGCAGCTGGGTCGCACCGCCGAACATCGCGGCCACGCCGCAGAACGTGCAGTGGTAGCGGCAGCCGATGGCCGCCTGGGTGGCGACGGTGCGCTGGCCCAGGTAGGTGCGCGCCAGGTAGCGGCGCGGATCGCCGAGCTTGTCGTAGGGCAGCAGCCCCGCGGGGTCGTGACGCATGATGGGACGCGCCGGGTTGTGCACCACCGTGCCGGCGCGCTTCCACGACAGGCCGGCGATATGGCCCAGCTCGGGCTCGTCATCGACGATCGCGGCGACCAGCTCGGGCAGGGTCCTCTCGCCTTGCGCGCGGATCGCGTAGTCCACATACGGTGCGGCCAGCGTGGCATCCGTGTGCAGGGTCGGAAAATAGCCGCCCCAGATGATCGGCACCAGCGGAAAACGCGCACGTATCGCCCTGGACACCGCGATCGCCGTGGCTACCTGCGGGCCGCCCATCACGCCCACGCCGACGGCGTCGAAGCGCTCATGCTCCATCGCGCGCAGGCTGTCGTTGACGAAGTCGCGGTCCACGTTGCCGTCGATGATGCGGCTGCTGCCGTTGCGGTCCAGCGCCGCCGCCAGCTGCAGCAGGCCGAGCGGGAAGCGCGCGCTGGACCGCGAGGTGACGGTCGGGTTGATCAGCAAGGTGCGTGGAGCGGTCATGGGCAGGCCTGCATGCAAGCGGAATCGGAACCGGGTGCGCGCCGCAAGCGGAACACCAGCGCGACGGGAACCTCCAGCGCCCGGGGGTCGAAGTGCGCGCCGGCGGGGATGTCGGCGGGGTCAAGCATGGGTTCCAGCACCTGTTCGATGTGCAGCCCGAGCGCGGCGCAGGCGGCATGCCAATCGCCGTACAGGTGCTGCGTGTGCCGCACGGCGTAGCGGCTGCCCGCGGACTTGAAATCGCGCCGCCAGCCCAGCGCATGCCCGATCGGATGCACGTCGCTGCACAGCAGGATGCCGCCGGGCCGGGTCACCCGGCGCAGCTCGGCCAGCGCCTGCTCCAAGTCATCGAGGTGTCCGACGACCAGACCGCAGATCGTCAGGTCCGCCTGGGCATCCGGCACCGGCAAGGCCACCAAGTCACCTTGCAGCAGCGTGACCGGCGCGTCGGCGCGCAAGCTGCCCAGCTCCGCGGCAGCGCGTTCCAGCATGGGCGGCGACAGGTCCACGCCGGTCGCGCGCATCGCGCCGCGCCGCAGCGCGTGCAACAGGTAGCGCCCGCTGCCGCAGCCGGCATCGAGCACAGCCTGTCCGCGCAGCGAAGCCGGCATCAACGCGAGCATCGCGCGCTCCTCGGCGCACATCACCGGATTGTGGGCGTGCGCCGGATACTCCGCTGCCCACAGCGCGTAGGCCTCGGCCGGTTCGAGCAGCGGCGGGTGCGTCATCATCGTCATCGCGCTTCCACGGCACGCTCGCGCTCGGGCGCGTTGCGTGCGGCGACGAGTTCGAGCCCAGGCTCGAGCGCAAGCAGGTCCGGCTCGGCCAGCGGCGCGGCCAGCAACTTCGGCCGGCCGTCCAGCATCGCGGGCACGGTGTCCACGCCGGCGACCGCGAACCATTCGGCGAAATCGGGATCGGCGATGCACGGCACGCCGTCGCGCACCACCGCGCGGATGTCGCTGCGATCGAGGTCGACCAGGCTGCGCGCCGCGCCGCCGCGGTCCTCGACGATCACCAGGTCCGCCCGTGCGCCCGGCGCGAGGTTGCCGCGCCCCGGCAGGCGCAGGATGCGCGCCGCCGCGGTCGTGGCCAACGCCAGGATCTGCGCGGGCGCGAGCTCGCCGCGGGCAGCGATGTCGTGCATTTCTTCGAGCAGGTCGCGCGCGCCGCTGAGCCGCGAGTCGCTGCCCAGCGCCAGCCGCCCGGCCGCGCACAGCCGCCGCGGATCGAGCGTGCGCCCGAGCAGCCTGCGGTTGCTGGTCGGGCACCACACCATCGCGGCGCCGCTGGCGAGCACGCGGTCGATGTCGCGCTCGCGCAGACCCACGCCATGCACCAGCACGCTGTTCGCCGCCAGGCAGCCGAGCCGGTCCAGCTGCGCCAGCTCCGCCTGCGCGACCGCATCCGTGCCCTCGGCCAGATGGATCATCCAAGGCCGCCCCATGGGCGTGGCGGCGAAGCTCGCCGGCACCGGCGGCCCGTAGCCGGGCCAGCCCAGCGCGTAGCTCCAGCCGTAGTCGCGCAGCAGCGCCACCGGGAAATCCAGCGCGTCTAGCGCCGGGTGCCAGGGGTCGTGGTGCGCCACGCAGGTGACGCCGGCGAGCAGGTTCTTCAGCGCACCGTGACGCAGCCGCAGCGCCTTCGGCAGGCGCAGCGCGGCGGCCACGGCGGGCTCGGCGAAGTGCGCCTGGAACGCCGCGATCCACGCGTAGCTGTTCGCGAACGGCGCGTCCGCTGGCAGCGGCGGCACCGCGTTGACGTGCAGGTGCTCGTGCGCGTTGATCAGGCCGGGGAAGATCAGGTGATCGCGCAGGTCGATGCGCCATGCCCGCGCGGCCAGCGAGGCGCCGATACGCGCAGCCCGGATCGGCAGCGGCGCGTGCGAGATGCCAGCCGGCGCGACCGTGATCGCACGGCACAGACTGATGTCCAGCGCGGCTTGCAGGAAGCTCATCGTGTCAGCGCCTGCGCATCACGATCAGGAAGTGATCGCCCATGTCGCGCAGCAGCGGCAGCGCGCCGAGGCGATCGTCGAGCCAGCCCAGGCATGCGTTGCGGCGACGATGGCGGCGGTAGTAGTCCACCAGGTAGGGCGGCGGCAGGAACAGGCCGAGCGCGCGGTAGCCCGCCAGTGCGAACTCTCCGGCGAAGGCGCGATGGAACTCGCGCGGCAGGTAGTAGCTGGTCCAGATCGTGTGGCGGTTCATGCCCACCGCGGTGACGCCACGCGCGGCGCGCACGCCGGCCCGCCGGAAGCGGCCGCGCAGCACGTAATGCACCAGCTCCCACGGGCAGATCCGGCCGATCACCGAGAACACCAGCCGGCCGCCGGGCCGCAGCAGGCGCGCGCATTCGGCCGCGACCGCGTGCAGGTCCGGTGCGCAGTTCAGCGGGCCGAAGTTCGAGTAGATGCCGTCGAACGCGTCGTCGAGCCGGTCGAGCTGCTGGATGCCGAGGTGCGCGGTGTCGACACGGGCCTCCATGCCCGCGGCGGCGGCACGCACCTGGGTGCGCGCGACCATCTGCGGCGACCAGTCGGTGGCGACGACCTGGTAGCCGCGCTGCGCGAATTCGATCGCGTCGAGGCCGGTGCCGCAGCCCAGGTCGAGCAGGCGTCCGCCACCGGGAAGTTCGCGGCACACGGTGTCCCACAGGGTCGCGCGCATGCGCTGGATCAGCTCGTTGTTGCCGCGGGGGCCGTCGTAGTCGGCTGCCACGCTGTCGAAGGCGCGCTGCGTGTCGAGCAGTTGCGCCTCGCTCAAGGACGCAGCCGATCGAGACCGGCGAACGTCGTGGCCGGGTTCGACCGGGCACCCTGTTTCAAGCCCGTGTTGTCCACTCATGTCGAGTCGGTCCCTGTTGCACCCAAGCACAGCTCGTTGATCGCCACCACGGTCCAGGACAGTCGCCGACCGGCGGTGCCCGTCGCAGTCAATGTGTCTCGACCCGCTCGATAGGTGCTGCCATGAGCGGATTTGGTTGAGTGGCTGCGGAAATTTCGGGGCATGTGCCCGTCCTGCAGCGGAAGGCTGCGCCCGGCCGAGGGTCATCGAAACGGAATCGGCTGCCTCACCACCCTTCATGCCGGCGCAACCATTGATCGACGGGATGGCACGCACGTCTTGCGCGCGGCGACGGGAGTCGGATCGATGAGCCAGCTGGATCGACGAGGGTTCCTGCAAAGGCTCGGGGCCAGCCTCGCGCTGGCGCCATTCGCCGGAATGGCCATGACGCAGCGCAGGCCGCCCAACGCCGGCTTCGTGCCGGAGCAGCAAGACCCGGCATCGGCCAAGCCGGATTCCCAGGCCATTGCCATTGCCCATGCCCATATCGAGGCTTGGAGCAACCACGACTTTGCATCAGCGCGGAAAAGCCTTGCGGCCGACATCCACTTCACCGCAACAAGCATGCAACCCGCCGTGACGCCAACCGATCTCGTCGGCATCGACAACTACATGACAGGCCTGGTCCGGTTCGCGCAGGCCGTCGTACCGGCCAGTGCCCGGGTGATCGCGAGCATCGGCGATGAGCGCAACGCACTCGTCATGGTGACGGTCAAGGCGTTTCTCGGTCTCGGCACACCGAAGACGCTTCCGATGGCGCGCCTCTATCTGCTCGATGGACAGGGCAAGATCAAGGGCGAGCAAGTCATCTTCTACGTCGACCGGAGCTGAGTATTGCCCGGGCTCGCTCGCACCATGTGATGTTCGGCACGGCAGGCCATCGGCTCTCCCGTGATCGGGTGATTCCGCCCTGCTCTCTCGGCGCAGCCGTGCCACCTCTACGCAGATCGCCGTGCGGTGCTGCGCGCAACGCTTGCTGACACACCCAGGAAGATCCCCAGCAGCAGGCCGATGCCCCAGGTCAGCATGGGATTCGGAAAGGCTTGTCCCTCCGGTACATAGATCGGCCACACCGTCGAGGTTTCGTAGGTGTAGGTGGGTCCGAGGCGTTCGACGAGATCGTTCTTCGCCTGCCGCAGGCCACGGATCTCGTCTTCCTTGTTGGCCAGCAGCAGACTCGCGAGCATCGGATTGGCGACGTCCTTGCCGCCCGCCTCGCCCTTGTTTCCCGACGCGGCCGCCTGGCGATACCGGGCCTGGTCGGCCAGCGCGGTCTGCAGCTCGGCATCGATCTGGGCGAGGCGCGCGCGTGCCGCCGCCAGCGGCGCCTCCTCGAGACCTTGGTGGACCAGACGCAACTGGGCGACCGTCGCCGCGGCCAGCTCGCTGGCCTGCTGCCGTGAATACGCCCGCACGGTCAACTTGACCAGCGAGCCCGCGTAGAGCATCGGTTCCAGCTTCAGGCTCTTGCGGTAAAGCCCGGCCACGGACGAAGTCGGCGCATAGCCGGCGCTCTGCAAGACCTCGTTCTGGAATGGCACCAGCTGCAAGCGCTCGGTCACGCGCTGCAAGGGTTCGACCTTCGGATCCTGGCCGGCCGGCACCTGCCCGACCTGCGCGATCTGGATCCAGGCCGTCGCCTCCCACTGGCGCTTCGCCAGATGCGCGAACGCGTAAGTGCAGGCCAGGGTCAGCGCCAGCACGAGCACGAACCACTTCCACTCGCGCACAAAGACCCGCCACAGGTCGACCAGATAGATTTCATCGTGTTCCATGGTTCCGTACCCGCTGGAGAGAAAGTGAAGACACGGCCTGCGCGGCCATCGCGGCGCCCCCTGCCCTTCGGTTCGGCAGCCAGGCCGCGAACAGCTGCAGGAAAAGACAGACGCCGATGAAGCCGGCGTTCGTCCACGTGAAGGCCTGCGGCGCGAACGGCGACATCGCGCACACATAGGACATGCGCAGGAAAATCAGCAGCGAGAACAGCGGCACCGTGGGGCGCAGCCGCTGCACGCTCCACAGCAGCATCGCGTACAGCGCGAACACCGAAGCCACCGCGCCCCAGGGGCCCAGCGCCAGCAGGAACGGAAAGAACTCCGTGCCCACGTTGATGTTCGGCGCATCCAGCGGGATGCCCGTGCCGGCCGTCGCGATGGAGCCGTGCAGGGGCACGATCTGGTTGATCAGGAAGTCCGCGTTGACGTAGTGCTTGGCCAGCATCGCGCTGAAGTTGTAGGGGCCCGCGCTGCCGTACAGCAGCAGCCACTTGATGCCTTGCGGCGCGGCGCGGTACATCGCGCCGAACGGCAGCGTGACGTACTGCAGCGTGCCGGAGCGCACGATGCCGAGGATAGCGAACACGCTGACGCCCGCCAGCGCGAGCGCGCCGACGGCCTTCCATGGCAGCGGCCGTGCCTCGTCCCGCCGCAGCAGGATCAGCAGCGCGAACGAGAACACCGCGGCGAACAGCCGGTTGCGGTCGATCACCAGCACCGGGAACACGAAGCCGACGACGATCAGCAGGTAGCGCAACCAGCGGCGCCGAGCGCAGAGCAGCCCGATCGGCGGCAGCACCCAGCACATGTCGGAGACGTGCCGGATGTGCTCCCGGCCGCCCGTCATCACGGCATAGGCCGACGGCTTGTCGAACAGCGGGATCGGGAACAGCGTGAGATCGAGCAGGCAGAACAGCAGGATCAGGCCGGCGAAGGCCAGTGCGACGAACGCATCGCGGGTGCCGGTGTAGTCGCGTGCGCGGAAGTGCGCGGTGTCCGGGATCCGCACGCCCACCTGCACGTCGAGCAGCACGATCGCCGCCGCGGTCACCACCAGCAGGAGCAGGCCTTCGAGGTAGTCGGGCGGCAGCTCGTAGGTGAACCAGGTCAGCCCGCAGGCGAGCAGGATCGGCAGCCCCAGCCAGGTGGAGGGCAGTCGCAGCAGCCGCTTCATGTCCCCTCCGCATGCGGTCCCGCGGGCGGCAGCCTGGCCCTGGCGGCCAGCGCGAGATACGCCGCGAGGTGACGCAGCAGCGGCCACGGCCGCCGTTCCAGGAACGAGATCTTGGCGTCGATGTAATGCGACTGCGCCCGCAGCAGGGTCCGGTATGGTTCCTCGAACAGGCCGGTCCGGAGCATCGCCACGTGCCGCGACTCGGCCAGGTTCGCGATGCGGGCCCCGGTGTGCCGCGTCCGGCTCGCGTTCGCGTCGTGCAGGCGGTAGGCGCAGACGTGGACGTCGATGAAACCGAGCACGCCACGGGCCGCCAGGCGCAGGAACAGGTCCCAGTCCTCGATGCGCAGGCCCTCGCTCCAGCGGTCGGCGGTGTCCAGTGCGCACCTGCGGATCAGGGCGACCGGCCCGCCGATGGCCCACTGCCGGATCACCGCGCGACGGATGCCGTCGTCGGTGCGGTAAAGGCTCTTGTCGGCGCCGTGCAGGTCGCACATGCCGCTGTCGTGCAGCTTGTGCCCGTCGCGGTCCACGACCACCGAGTCGCCGATCACCACCACCTTGCGCGGATGCGCCAGCAGGTAGTCGACCTGCGCGGCGAGACCGCCGGGCAGCAGGTAGTCGTCGCTGGCGCCCGGCCGCAGGAACTCGCCGTTCGCGCGCGCCGCCAGCTCGTTCAAGGTCGCGGCAATGCCGCGATGCTCGCGCTGCACGTACTCGATGGGAATGTCCATGCAATGCGTGGCCACCCAGTCGGCGATGCGCGCGCCGGTGCGATCGGTCGAGCCGTCGTCGATGACGATGAGTTCCTTCGCCGGATAGGGATCTTCCAGCACGCTGTCCAGGCAGCGCAGCACGTAACGCTCGTGGTTGAACGCGGGGATCAGCACCGAGACCAGCGGCGTCGCCATGTCCTGCACTGCGTCGTGGGCCGTCATTGCACCCTCTCCAGGTAGCGCCGCACGACCAGCACGTTGAAGGCAAGGTAGCCGAGGTAGTTGACCGCGAAGGCGTACATCGCGCCGACCAGGCCGAAGCGCGCGGTGAACAGGTAGACCAGCGCCAGGTAGCTGACCGCGAACGCGCACTCGGAGAGCACGAACAGCCGCGTCATCGCCTTGGCCAGCATCACGTAGGACAGCACGAAGGCGGCGATCTTGACCACGTCGCCCAGCAGCTGCGGTCCGTACAGCGCGTTGGCGGGCGCGAAGTCCGCACTGAACAGCAGGCGCGTCACCCAGCCGCGCAGCAGGTACACCGCCGCCGCCAGCACCACCACCGCGGGCAGGAGATGGCGATACGCCTGGCGCAACTCGTGCACCAGCGCGCCGTGTTCGCTGATCGAGGCCAGCTTCGGCAGGTAGTAGATGTTGATGGCCGTGGTGAGGAACAGCAGATAGGCGTCCGACACCTTGCTCACCGCCTGCCAGTAGCCGACCTGCTCCCAGCCGAGCTGCTGCGCGAGATGGTCGCGCACCGCGATGTTCACCAGCGGCGAAACCAGCGCGGAGGTGAGCGTCATCACCGAGAAGGCGGCCAGCCGCAGCGTCATCTCGCGGTCGAAGCGCAGCCGCAGCATGCTGCGCCGGAAGTACGGGCTGCGCCACCACGCCGGCAGGCCGACCACCAGCCACAGCAGCTGGCCCAGCACCAGGGCCAGCAGCGCGCCGTACAGGTGCAGCCAGCGCGCCAGCCAGACTGCCACCACGGTGCCGAGCATCGAGCCCAGCACCTGGATCAGCGCCAGCCGGCGCACGTCCATGAAGCCGTTGATCACGGCCAGGATGTAGTTGACCAGCGCGATGCCGAGCTGGGCCACGGCGAGCAGGCGGATCAGGCCCGCGTAGGCGACATCGTCCAGCAGCCACAGCGCCAGTTGCCGGCTGAACAGCAAGGCCACGCAACCCATCAGAATCGAGGCGCACAACGCATACCAGAGCGCGGCAGCCAGCAGGCGCGCCAGGCGCTGCGGGTCGTCCCGGTACTCGGCGACGTACTTCACGATGCCGGCGCTGATGCCGCCGCCGGCCAGCACGGCCAGCAACGACATCAGGCTCATGAACTGGCCCAGCTTGCCCACGCCCGCGGGCCCGGCCAGCCACGCCACCAGCTTGATCACCACCAGCGCCGCCAGCAGCCGCGCCGCGGTGGCGATCGAGGAGTAGAAGCCGGCGCGCACGATGTTCATGGCGGACACTCGAACGCGTTGCAGGCCGCGATCACGCGCGCCACCGCGTCCTCGCCGAGGCTTGGCCCCAGCGGCAGGCTCAGCACCTCCTCGTGCAGACGTTCGGTGAGCGGCAGCCATGCCTCGCGCAGCTCGGCATACGCCGGCTGGCGATGTGGCGGCACCGGGTAATGCACCTGGCTCTGCACGCCCTGCGCCTGCAGGTGCCGCTGCAGTGCGTCGCGGCGATGACAGCGCACCACGAACAGGTGCCAGGCGTGCTGCTCTTCATGCGCCACGTCCGGCAACGCGATTTGCGGCTGGCGGATGCCGTCGCGATAACGGCGCGCCACGCGGCGACGAAGCGCGACGTCCTCGTCGAGATGGCGCAGCTTCACCCGCAGCAGCGCGGCCTGGATCTCGTCCAGTCGCGAATTGACGCCCTGGAACAGGTGGTGGTACTTCGTGTCGGAGCCGTAGTTGCGCAGCGCCGCGACACGCTCCGCCAGCCGCGCGTCGCCGGTCACGACGGCGCCGCCGTCGCCCAAGGCGCCGAGGTTCTTGGCCGGGTAGAAGCTGAAGGCGGCCGCGTCGCCGAACGCGCCAGCCTTGCGCCCGTCGCGCGTCGCGCCGTGCGCCTGCGCGGCGTCCTCGATCAGCAGCAAGCCGTGCCGCCTGGCCAGCGCGACCAGCGCCGGCATGTCGGCCAGCTGGCCGTACAGGTGCACGGCCATGATCGCGCGCGTGCGCGGTCCGATCGCCGCCGCCACGCAGGCCGGGTCGAGGTTGAAGCTCACCGGGTCGGGCTCCACCGGCACCGGCACCAGCCGGTTCGCGCTGACGGCGAGGAAGCTGGCGATGAAGGTGTTGCCGGGCACGATCACCTCGTCGCCCTCGGCCAGCGCACCCAGCCCCAGGTAGCCGCGCAGGATCAGCGCCAGCGCATCGAGCCCGCTGCCCACGCCCAGCGCATGGCGCACGCCGCACCAGGTCGCGAACTCGCGCTCGAACGCAGCCAGTTCCTCGCCGAGCACGTAGTGCCCCGAATCGATCACGCGCGCGGCCGCCGCCTTCAACTCGTCGGCGTAGCGTGCATGGACGTCCCTGAGGTCGAGGAACGGCACTTCCAGCAGCCGGGTGTCCATCACAGCGTCCACTCGTAGAAGTCGTGCACGATGGCGCGCGCGCCGAAGCGTTCCTTCTGTGCCACCAGGCCGCCGTTGAGCACCCTGCCCTCGTCTTCGGTCGAGACGCCGAAGCTGAAGTAGCTGCGGTTCGCGTAGACGCCGCCGATCAACTCCGCCAGCAGCAGGCTGAGCGCGTTCAGGCGTCGCCCCTCCTCCGAAGCGGCCAGGTACTGGGTGTGCACGGTCCGGCCGAAGTCGTAGACGAGCGCCCCTGCCAGCAAGGCGCCCTCGCGGCGCGCCTCGTGCAGCACGATGTGCCGCGGGAAGCGCGCCTGCAGCAGGCGCAGTTCGGCGAGGCTGTGGGTCGGCCGGGTGTCGTGCTTGTGCAGCACCGTGGTCAGCAGCGCGTGAAAGTCCGCCGGATCGGTGCCGGTCCGGAGGTCGATGCCGGACCTGCGCGCCTTGTTCACTTCACGCTGGCGCTCCTGCGTGAAGTGGAACGTCTCGCGCAGCGCGATGACCGAGGAGAGATCGCGACGCCGCAGCCGCGCACCCAGCCGATGCAGCGCATACAGATCCTCTTCGGCCGGGCAGGCGTGGAAGATGTGCGGCACCGCCTTGTAGATCACCCGCTCCACGCCCAGCGCGCGGTAGTGGTCGGCGATCTGCCCGAACACGGCCAGCGTCGACTCGGCACGCAGGGCGTGCGTGCTGATCAGCCCGGCGTAGGTGAGACCGCCGTGGCTGGTCACCAGCTTGTCCTGGATGTTCGCGGGAAACACCGCCACCGCCTCGCCGTGCTTCTCGACGATCAGCGATTGGTCGACGAAGCGGTCGGCGTGGTAATCCATGTAGCCGCGCCGGTGCAGCAGGTTGCCGTTGCGGGAGCGCTCGACCAGCGCATCCCAAGTGTTTGCGTCGGTCGCGGCATAGGGCCTAACCGCGAACATGCGCGCCACCGTCGAAATGGATCGCGTCGGCCTCGGCCACGCCGAAGCCGTCCACGCCCATGTCGTTGCCGTTGTAGAACATCAGCAGCTTGTCGCGCTGGCGGATCAGCGCGGGATAGCACAGCGTGCGCGAATCCCAGCCGTCGGCGGACAGCGCGATGCCCAGCATCTCGTCGTGGCGTTCCCAGGCGATACCGTCGTCGCTCGTGGCGACACCGGGGAAGTATTCGCCGGTGACATTGCCCCGCGTGAAGAGCATGACGTAGCGGCCGCCGAAGCGGTATACGCGCGGCCGGCCGATGCGGTATTCGCTGCCCTGCGGACGCAGGCAGATCTGGTCCTCGCGCGGGATCGCCGCGAGATCGCCCGTTGCGGCATGACGGATGTGGTAGCGCGGAAACGACCGGCCGCCGATCGTCTCCCAGTCGTCGCCTACCGCGTACCACAGCCGCCAGCGGCCGTCTTCGTACATGGCCGAATGCACCGCGGCTATGGTGCTGCGGCCGGGCGCGCGATCCAGGATCGGGGTTTCCTGCACGCGCCGGAAGCTGTTGCCGCCGTCGCGGGAAACGGCCAGGCCGCTGAAGGCCAGGAACTTGGCCCTGGCTACGCGCTGGAAGCCGACATAGAACAGGTGCAGGCCGCCCGGCGCGTCCACCACGTCACCCAGGATCATGCCGTTGTCGTCGAAACAGCCGGCCCGGCCAATGTCGAGCACCGGTTCGGCGCTGACCCGCACGACTGTCGCGGGATCGTCCGCCCGCACGTCGACGTAGCCGATGCGACTGACACCGTCGGCGTCGCGGAATCCCGCGTAGACGCGGATGAGCTCGTCGTCGAGGCGATACGGCGTCGGCGTGAGCGCCGAGTGGCGCATCCAGCCGCCCACGCCTTGCCGCGCGGTGTCGAAGACCAGCCCTTGCTTGGTCCATGCGCACATGCGCTCGTCAAAGCCTCACGTCGAAACTCGTGCGGTCGGGCACCGCATGCGCCGGCGAGCCGACGTAGACCCGCCCCGGTTCCGTGTCGCGGGTGACCAGCGCGCCGGCGCCGATCACGTTGTCGGGGGCGACTTTCACGTGATCGTTGAAAGTGGTGTTCACGCCGACGAAGCTGCTCTCGCCGATCTCGCAGTAACCGGAGATGACCGCATGCGAGGCGACGAACACGTGGTCGTGCACCACCGTGCGATGCCCCACGTGGTTGCCGCTCCACAGCACGCAGTTGTTGCCGATGCGCACGAACGGCTGGATGACGTTGGCTTCGAAGATGAAGCTGTTCTCGCCCACCTCGGCGTTGCGCCACACGAAGGCACGCGAGCTGACGTAGCTGGCGAGCCGGTAGCCGCGGCGCTTCGCGTCGCGGTAGAGGCGCGTGCGCAGACGGTTGAGCTGGCTGGCCGGCACCGCGACGAACACGTCGAACTCCGCCGGCGGATGGCTCGCCTCCAGGGTCTCGTACGCCACTACCGGACGGCCGGCCAGCCGGGTCTGCGCGAGGTACTCGCGCTCGACGCTGAAGGCGGCCACGTCGCGGTCGCTGTCGTGTTCGAAGTATTCACAGGCGATCTGCGCGAACTCGCCTGCGCCGACGAGGACTAGAGGCCTTGGCATGCCGCCATGCCCTCCTGGTACACGGGGCCGCGCACCTCGCGCAGGAAGGTGGCGTAGTCGGTGATGTAGTCGGCCGGGTCGTATACATGGTCGGCCAGCACCATCAGCACGCAGTCCTCGCTGAAGTCGTACAGCTCGCGCCACACCATGCTGCCGAGGTGCAGGCCGTACGAGGGATCGTCAAGCACCACCCGCACCGGTCCGCTGCCGTCGTCCAGCAGGAAGGTGACCGAGCCGCGTACCGCCACCGCCAGTTGATTGAGATGGCGATGCGCATGCATGCCGCGGTGCACGCCGCCATGGGTGGCGTACAGGTAATACACGCGCCGGATCACGAAGGGCACGTTCCGATCCTGCTCCAGGGCGATCAGCATGCCGCGATCGTCGCCATGTTCCTGCAACCGGATGCGTTCGATTTCCATGTACCGGACCAGCCCCTGAGTTCATGGATGTGACCCACGACACCTGAGTGTCGTCCGGCTGGCGAAAGGTTGTGCTGCGATCGGGAGGTGCCAGGCGCGTGCCTCGCAACCAAACGATGCACCGAGTCACCCGGGATTTCCGGGCTTGCCGGTTGCCGGATGCCGGATGCAACCTTTCATCGCCCAGCCGGCACTCCGTCTCACAGGGCTCACTGATGCATCACGCGCAGATGCATCACGCGCATGAGCCTCGCTTCGGCATGAAGCAAGTCTTTGGGGACATGCATGGGATCGACTGGATGACGACAACGCGCAAAGACATCCCGGGCCTAGCGCGGGGACGACGAGCCATGCGCCTGACGGCGCTGTCGCTGTGGGCGTTGCTGGCCGCGACCGTCGGCCTCGGCAACGCGCTGCTGTGGTCGTCCGTCGCGCAGGCGCAGCAGCGCGACGACACGAACACCGGCCAGTCCGCCACGCACCAGCCATCCAGCCGCCTGACCGAGAGCGACATCGCGCGCATGCTGCCGGCCACCGACATGGGCGCCGGCGCGGCGATGCGCCACGGCGCTCGCGTGGACGCGTCCGACGACGGCCCCGCCACGCCGTTCGATGCGGCGTCGATCCCGCGGAATCCGCTGGCGCCCGACGCGGACGCGATCGGCGCGAAGAGCTGCGCCGCCTGCCATGCGCTGGAGAGCATGCAGGCCGCGCACAGCCTGCACGTGGCCTCGTTCCGCGCCGGCGGCGCCAGCAGCGGACCGCAGGCCGCGTGCGAAGCCTGCCACGGCCCCGGCTCGGAGCATGCGAAGAACCCCGCGGCGCCGGGCCTGATCATCGCCTACACGCGCGACGCGAAAACCCCGGTCGACGTGCAGACGCGCACCTGCCTGAGCTGCCACGTCGGCGGCGCGCGCCAGCACTGGATCGGCTCGGTGCACCAGGAACGCGGACTGTCGTGCACCGACTGCCACAACCCGATGACGCGGCTGTCCGCCGAAGGCGTGCTGGCGAACGAGTCGATCAACCAGGTGTGCGCAACCTGCCACCAGGACATCCGCGCCCAGTTCAACCGCCGCTCGCACATGCCGCTGCCGGAGGGGCAGATGTCCTGCGTGGACTGCCACAACCCGCACGGCAGCATCACCCAGCCGCTGCTGAAGACCGATACCGTCAACGAGACCTGCACGACCTGCCACGCCGAGAAGCGCGGGCCGTTCCTGTTCGAGCACGCGCCGGTGGCCGAGAACTGCCTCAACTGCCACACCCCGCACGGCTCGAACCAGGAAAACCTGCTGGCCCTGCCGGTGCCGATGCTGTGCCAGCAGTGCCACACGAACGACGACCACGTCAACGATCTGCTGACGCGCCAGAGCCTGCGCAGCGGGCTGGTGCCGGACGAGCGCGTGATGGAGCGCGCCTGCCTGAGCTGCCACAGCAACATCCACGGTTCGAACAACCCCAACGGTGCCAAGTTCCACCAGTGACCCGCCATCCGGCGAAGGCGGAGAGCGATGCTGAAGCACAAACCCCTGACTGCGCTGCTCGGACTGGCACTCGGCGTCGCAGGCCCCGCGCCGGTGCTGGCGCAGAGCGACACCAGCGACAGCCAGCGCGTGGGCAACACCCAGTTCGGCAACAGCCTCGATCCCACCGGCTGGGCGATGTTCGACGCGCCGGACCCGGCCGGCATGTCCTGGCTGCATGCCGGCCAGCTGCGCACGCCGACCGGCGTGCTCTACCCCTGGCCCCGCCAGATACCCGACGAGACCAGGCTGGGCAGTGGCGACTGGACGTACGAGTTGCTGGCCGAACTCGGCTACCTCCATGTCAGCGGCGATCGCAACGACGAGTTCTTCCGGATGTATTCCGGCTGGAAGAACGGTGCCGCGCTGGGCATGCTCGCGTTCTCCGCGCTGAACCACCGGACCGGCCAGTACGTCGAGTTCCGCGGCAGCCGGATCAGCAGCCAGGACCAGTACTACCGCCTGCGCGGCGGCCGCTACGGCGACTATCGCGTCGAGGCGTTCTACCGGGACATCCCGCACACCCTGAGCACGACGGCGTATCCGCTGTGGAACGGCGCGGGCTCCACCGATCTGACCCTGCCCGACGGCCTCGCCACCGGCAGCACGCCGGCCCAGGTGCAGGCCGTGGAGGCGAACCGGCCACGCCGGACCTTGTCGGTGACGCGCCAGAGCACGGGTGTCAGCTGGGAGGGCACGCTGACCCGCCACTGGATCGGCTACGCCGGCGTGACCAACGAGAACCGCACGGGCGACCGCGACTGGGGCGGCCCGATGTACCTCACCTACTTCTTCGTGGCCCCGGGGCCGGGCGGTGCGGGCACGCCGAGTGTGCCGGGCACGTTCGGCGGGCAATACGAAACGGTGCGCCCGGTCGACTTCACCACCACCGACGTCAACCTGGGCCTGCGCAACCAGGGCGGCGCCTCGGGCTGGTTGTTCAACCTCGGCATGACCGGCTCGTTCTTCCGCGACCACAAGCGCACGCTGGACTATGCCGTGCCGTTTGCCGTGGCGCCGGGCTACGCCTCGGTGATCACCGGCGGCACCTGGTCGCTGGAGCCGAACAACGATTACTACCACGTGCGCCTGGAAGCTACGCATCCGCTGAAGCTCTGGCGCGGCGAGTTCTCCGTCTCGGCTTCCTACGGCAGCATGCGGCAGAACGATGCACTGCAGGCCCCGCTCAACCCGCTGTATTGCCCGAGCGGGCAGTACCTCGGCACCACCGGCATCGCCTGCGCGGACTGGAACACCACGGCCGCGCTGTCGCGCCAGAACGGCGATGCGCGCATCGATACCGGCCTGCTCGACCTGCGCGTGGATTTTCGGCCCACCGCAAAGCTCAGCTGGCACCTCGACCTGCGCCAGCGCAGCGAAAACAACATGACGCGCTACACCATGGTCAACCCGTTGACCGGACAGTACGGCTACGTTCCCGAGAACGGCGCCGAGCCGCTCGTCACCGGCGGGACCGAACTGTTCCAGCCCGGCAGCCCGCTGTACCAGTCCAACTTCGCACAGATCGCCAACATCCCCTTCAGCACCAACGACCGCAAGGCGGAACTGGGTGGCAGCTACCGGATCGACCGGGACAACACGCTGAGCGCGAGCTACCTGCTCGACCACCAGACGCCGCGCCCGCGCGAACGCAGCTACATCGACGACCAGCACCTCAAGCTGGGCTGGGATACCAGGGCCCTCGGCAACGCGACCCTGCGTTTCAGCTACGAATACGAGAAGCGCACGGGCGGCCGCTACAACCCCGATCCGTACCTCGCCGCGTACTCGCCGTCCATGCCCGGCTATGTGCTGCCTGCGGTGAGCTACACCGCGTTCACCGTCGCGCAGATGTACAAATACGACATGAGCAACCTCGCGGCGAGCAAGCTCAAGGCGATCCTGGCCATGCCGCTGGGCACCACCGCCACCCTCAGCGCCACGCTGTATGGCAACCGGCATCACTACGGCGCGGACATCGGGCGGCAATCCGTCGGCACGACCGGCGCCGATCTGTCCTGGGATTGGGAGCCGAGCGCGGCGACCTCGATGAGCGCCTATGCGGGCATGGCATCGAGCCGGCTCAAGCAGGGCAACGTCAACGACAACGAGGCGCTGACCTTTTCCTCGCCGCAACAGGCCGACATGCAATTCGGCGGCCCGTTCTACCCGTATGCCAATTTCTGGACGGCGACGGACAACGAGCGCAACGTCGACGCCGGCGCGCATTTCAGGCACGCCTTCTCGCCGCGCGTCAGGCTCGACCTAGCCTACGACTACACCTGGTCGCGCGGTCTCGACAGCTACAGCTATGCCAGTCTGGCGGCGATCTCCACGGTATACCGATCCATCCTGACCGCGGCGGATGTCGGCGACCGCTTCCCTGCCAACGTCTACCGCATGCAGACGCTCACGGGCCGCCTGAACCTGGCGCTGAACCGGAAACTGGGTCTGGTCCTGTACGGGAAATACGAATTCGGCAACTACGCCGACTGGCACTACGCCGGTTTCGGCACGCCTGCCGAGCTGATCGTCGGCAACCGCGTCTTCACCGAGCTGGGGCCGCAGCCGCATTGGCATGTCCTGCTGGTGGGCGCCTTCGTGACCGTGAAGCTCTGAGGGAACGCCGCGATGCCTTCCATGCCTCGTCTGCTTCATCTGGTGGCGCTCGCCATCCTGTGGGCGCCCGCGTTTTCGACGGTCGCGGCCGATGGCGCGGCGGCGCGCAAGCCTGCGACGTGGGTCGACCTGCGCCGGCAGCCGCCGATCACCGGCGATGCCCGGGCCGGCCAGGCACGATCGACTGTCTGCGCGGCCTGCCACGGGCCGCAGGGCCTGGCCATCGCGCCGAACTTTCCGGACCTGGCCGGGCAGTCGGCGACCTATCTCTACGTGCAACTGAAAACCTTCAAGCACGGCCAGCGCAGCGACCCGGTCATGAGCGGCCAGGCCGCCACGCTGAGCGACGCGGACATGCGCAACCTGGCCGTCCATTACGCCTCGCTCCCGGCCAGGCCGGCCGGCCGCGCCGATGCCGCCTCCCGCGGTGGGCGGCTCTTTCTCGACGGCGATCCGGCCCGCGGCGTACCTCCCTGCCAGGCTTGCCACGGCCCCTCCGGGCGCGGGCCACGGGTGTATCCCGGCGATGCGCCACAACCGCCGTGGGCGACCTTCCCGCGCCTGCACGGCCTGTCCGCGATCTACGTGACCAAGGCACTGCACGATTTCAGGAGCGGTGCGCGCCGCGGCACCAGCAACGCGCAGATCATGCACGGCGTGGCACAGACACTCGACGATGCGGACATCCAGGCGCTGTCGAGCTACATCGCGACGCAATGACCCGACGCCTGTCCTCCAGCACACGGTCGGGCTGGCGCTTTCCCGAGGGACAACAGGCGTCGCCCGCAGCGACGCCACCGCCCCGGATTCGCGCTAGGCTCCGCACACTTGGGAACCATCCAGGCGGCCCATGAATCGATCCGCATTCGGCTTGGCATCGCTGGCGCTGGGCGCCTGCCTTCCGTGGGGATTGCATGCCCAGTCGGCAGGCTTCCACGGCGCCGTGGCGCTCAGTTCGCAACTGGTCGACCGCGGCCAGGCGATCACCGCCGCTACGCCGATCCTGCAGGGAGCCGCCTCCTGGACCTCGCCGACCGGCTGGTCGCTGGGCCTGTCGGCCGGCACCGAGTTGCGCGCGCCGCACCATCTTGCCGAAACCTCCGCCCAGGCCTCACGTTCCTGGTCGCTGTCCGATGCCTGGCAGATGCAGGCAGACCTGCTGTATTACCGCTACTCCGGTTCGACCCGCATGCGCACCTTCGACCGGGCCGAGGCAGGCGTCCACTGGATGTACCGCGACGTCCTGACCTTCGGCCTGTCGGCCGTGCGCGCGCTGGGCGCAAGTGACCACCGGGTGCGGGGCGCGGCCGATCTCGATTTCCACTGGCCGCTGCCATGGCATTCCTATCTTTCCGCCGGGGTGGGCATCGCCCAGCCCCCCGCCGCGACCTACCGCAGCTACGAGTACGCAGGCCCTTGGCGCGTGTACGGGCACGAATACGGGCAGGCCCTCCCGAGCTCCTACCGCTACGGGCACGCGGGCCTGATCTGGGCCATGGGGAACTGGCGCATGGAACTCGAGCGCATCGTGACCGCCCCGCGCATGCGCCGGCAGCGGGGCGCCCCGGGCGCCGCGCCGTGGGTTGCGACGGTTTCCTGGTCTTTTTGATCCGGGGGCAACCTTTTCGCGTCCGAACGGCACCAAACTGACAACCCATGAACGAAGCCGACACCGACGCCGAGGTCATCGACCGCCTGCTGCTCCAGCGCATGGCGACGGGCGACCGCGCCGCGCTGGCGACGTTGTATCGCAGTTACCACGGCCGGCTGTGCCGCTTCCTGTCCCGCCTCACCCGACGCAGCGACGTCATCGAAGAGGTCGTCAATGATTGCTTCTGGATCGCCTGGCAGAAGGCGGGCGAGTTCCGCGGCGACTCGCGCGTTTCCACCTGGATCATGGGCATCGCCTACCGCTGCGGCCTCAAGGCATTGCGGCAGCACGGCGACGAACCCGTCGAATACGAGATGTCGACGGACGAGCGCCTCATGTCCAGCGATCCGGACGAAGACCGCGAATTGCGCGACTGGCTGGGCAAGGGACTCGAACACCTGTCGGCGGATCAGCGCGTGGTGATCGAGCTGGTCTACGGCGTGGGGCATTCGCTGGACGATGTCGCGGCCATCATGCAGTGCCCCCTGGGCACGGTGAAGGCGCGGCTGTTCTATGCCCGGGTCAAGCTGCGCAACGTGCTGCCCGGCCTGGCCGGCAACCCGGCCGCCCGCAAGGAGGGTGCGTCATGAGGCCCACGGAGAACCCCGGCATGGATTGCCCGCACGCCTGGGAATTGATGCCCTGGGTGCTGCAGGACAGCGCCGCGAAGGAACAGGCGGCCTGGCTGGAGAATCACCTGGCGGGCTGCGCATCGTGTCGCGCCGAGTTTGCGCAGCAGAGCCGCCTGCGGCTCGCGCTGTCGCTGCCGCCGGAGCGACCGCTCGACGCGGAGGTCGGGTTGCAGCGCCTGCTGGCCCGGCTCGATACCTCCAATCCCCGGCAAGCTCCCCGCCAGCCACGATCGCGCGTCTGGCTGGTGCGGGCGCTGGCCGCCGCCGTGGTCGCCCAGGCGGTCGGCCTCGGCGTGCTGGGCGTCAAGCTGGCCGCCGTCGAGAATCCGGCGTACCGCACGCTCAGCGAGACGCCATCGCCGGTGCCGCCCGACGCGATCCGCGTGGTGCCCGACGCGGGCATGACGCTGGCGGACTGGAACGCCTTGTTGCATGCCCTGCACCTGCAGGTGGTGCACGGCCCCAACAGTGTCGGGGCCTACACCGTGGTGCCGACGGACGCCGCGGCGACGGCCGTGCAGATCCTGCCGAAGCTCCGCACCGCCCGCGGCATCCGCCTGGCCGAACCCATCAGCGCCACGCCATGAGCGGCCGTGCGCTCGTCCTCTTCGCGCTGGCCATCGCCCTGGGCTTGCCGGCGCAGCGGGCGGTGGCCAGCGATGGACACTCCGGCAGCGGAAGCGCTGCGACCACGACGGCAGTGTCGATGGATGCGCACCGCGACATCGTGCTGGCAGTCGCCAACGAGCAGGAGCCGCCCTCGACGCGCGCGGGCTCCAGCCTACTGGGCTACACCCCGCCGGCGCGCTACGGTGCCGGGCAGCGCGCGCTGTCCGTCATGGATACGCTGAAACGGCACTATGGCCTGCGCGAGATCGCGGGCTGGCCGATCAAACCACTGGGCCTGTATTGCGCCGTGTTCGAGCCTCCGCCCGGCACGACCCGGGACGACCTGCTCAAGACGCTTGCCGCGGATGCGCGCGTGCGGCTCGCGCAGCCGCTGCAGGATTTCACCGTTTACGCGCAGCAGGACGCGCCCGCGCCCCGCTACAACGACCCCTACGTGGATCTCCAGCGCGGCTTCGTCGAAACCGCTGCCGCCCGCGCCCACGCGCTCAGCCAGGGCAAGGGGGTGGACATCGCGATCGTCGACACCGGCGTGGACCAGCGCCATCCCGAACTGCAGGGACGCATCCGCGACGTGCACAACCTGGTGGACGACGACAGCCACGCATTCGACGCCGACCCTCACGGCACCGAAGTGGCCGGCATCGTCGCCGCCGACGGCAACAACCGCCAGGGCATCGTCGGCATCGCCCCCGAGGCAACGCTCAGCATCTACAAGGCCTGCTGGTATCCGCCGGCGGCGGGCGCTGGCGCGCGCTGCAACTCCTTCACCCTGGCCAAGGCGCTGGCGGCGATCCTCGATACCCGGGTGCGCATCGTCAATCTGAGCCTCGGCGGCCCGGCCGATCCGTTGCTGCGCATGTTGCTGGCGCAGCTGCTCGACCAGGGTCGCATCGTGGTGGCGGCCATGCCACCGGACGGCAAACCCGACGGCTTCCCCAACGACGTGCCGGGCGTCATCGTGGTGCGCGTCGCCGACGCCGCGATGGCTCCGCCCGGCGTACTGAGCGCACCGGGGACGGACATCCTCACCACCCAGCCCGGCGACGGCTATGACTTCACCACCGGCTCGTCCATGGCCGCCGCGCACGTGAGCGGCATCGTCGCCTTGCTGCTCGCGCTCGCCCCGGAACTCGACGCGCACAGGGTCCGTGCCCTGCTGCTGGACAGCAGCAAGGTGTCCGACGGTTTGCTGCAGGTGAACGCCGCTGCGGCGGTGGAGCAGTTGCGTGGCACGCGGCGAAACACACCCTGAGGCCGACAGCCGGCACGACTCCGCGGCCACGGGCGAGCGCGCGAGCCCGCTGCCCGACGTCGCCACCCATGCCCATTTGCATCCGGGTGGCGTCCTGGACTGGGTGGGCATGGACGGCATCGAGATGCCGGTGCACTTCGACGCCGGCAACGGCGACGTGCAGCGCGCCAGCGCCAAGGTCGGCGCCTTCGTCGATCTCGGGCAGCCCGATCGGCGCGGCATCCACATGTCGCGCCTGTACCTGCTGGCGGACGAATACCTGGCCGCACGACCGCTGGATGCGCCGCTGCTCGAATCCCTGCTGCGCGCCTTCCTCGTCTCGCAGCAAGGCCTGGCCCGGCGTGCCCGCGTGAGCCTGCGCTTCGACCTGCTCGTGCGCCGCGCCGCACTGCGCAGCGGCCATGCGGGCTGGCGCGCCTACCCGGTGTTCATCGACGCCCGTCTGGACAGCGACGGCTTCCGCCTGGAGCTGGGCACGGAAGTGACGTACTCCTCCACCTGCCCCGCTTCGGCGGCACTGTCGCGCCAGCTGATACAGCAGCAGTTCGCGCGCGATTTCGACGCGGCCGCACCGCTGGAGCATGCGGCCGTGCTGGCGTGGCTGGGCAGCGAGCGCGGCATCGTCGCCACCCCGCACGCGCAGCGCAGCGTGGCGCGGCTCGCCGTGCGCTTCGTCGATGGCGCGCCACTGAAGCTGATCGCCCTGATCGACCGCGTCGAACAGGCGCTGGGCACGCCGGTGCAGACGGCGGTGAAACGCGAGGACGAGCAGGCCTTCGCGCGCGCCAACGGCGCCAATCCGATGTTCTGCGAGGATGCTGCGCGCCGCATCCAGCACGCGCTGGATGACGACGACACCATTGCGGACTTCCACGTCCGTCTCGAGCATCGGGAAAGCCTGCATCCGCACGACGCCGTGGCGCAGGCAAGCAAATCGATGCCCGGGAAAGCCCGGCGTGACCGGCGCTCCGCCATCGAGTTGGCCGACCATGTTTGAGCAGGCAGCGAACCCTGCACGCTGATGCGGCCGTGGTCAGGCGCATGGCGCGCGAGCGTCTTGCAGCGCAAGCCAGACGCCGCATGGGAGATTCACCACGGCGGACCAGCGCCGCGCGCTGACCGGCTCGAATCACCGCTCGCAAGCCACGACGCGCTGCTGCAATTGCCCACCCGCATTGACTGGTTGGCGCCTTCGCTGGCTGGATCGGCGTCGGGGAGCGGAGAGTCTCCTGATGCGGCCGCGATCGTGGAGAGCGCTGCGTACCGGCCGTTGCCGCAAGAAAATACAGCGTTGCCGATGGCAATGTTATAACGTACTTTCACCCGTCATGTAGCGCGGAATACCCGCTGTCGGGACAGCGCGCAGCAACGAGTACGGGCTCCGCATGGTTTCCATTCCGTCTGTCCAGACATCCGCGTCGCGCGCCTTGCGATGGGCCATGCCCATGGCCGCAGCGATGCTGCTCGCGGCCTGCGCAGTGGGACCGAACTTCAAGGCGCCGGCGCCGCCGGCCGTCAACAGCTACACGCCCCAGCCCGTGGTGACGACGGTCGCCACGCCGGCGGTGGCGGGTGGCGCGGCCCAGCACCTCGCATCGGGCGCGGACATCCCCGGCGACTGGTGGACGCTGTTCCATTCCGCACCGTTGAATGCGTTGATCGAGCAGGCGCTGGCGCACAACCACGATCTGAAGGCGGCGCAGGCGGCGTTGCGCGTGGCGCACGAGGACATGCTGGCGCAGCGCGGCGCGTTCCTGCCCAGCGTGTCGGCGAACTTCTCGGCCAGCCACCAGCGCCAGTCGACCTTGCTCGCGCCGGTGCCGAACTATCCGGTGGTGCCGAGCGAGTTCCAGTACAACCTGTACACGCCGCAGCTCTCGATTTCCTACACGCCGGACGTGTTCGGCGCGAACCGGCGCGCGTCGGAGTCGCTCAAGGCGCAGGAGCAGGCCGCGCGCTTCCAGATGATCGCGACCTGGAACACGCTGGCGTCCAACGTGGCGGTGGCGGCGATCCAGTTGGCCGCACTGCAAGCGCAGGTCGACACCACGCGGCAGTCGATTGCCGCGGGCGAGAAGATGCTGGGCATCCTGCGCTACCAATATGCGAAGGGCTACGCGAGCCGGGTCGATCTCGCCGCGCAGGAGTCACAACTGGCGCAGACCCGCGCCACGCTGCCGCCGCTGGAAAAGCAGTTGGCACAGCAGCGCGACCTGCTGGCGGTGCTGACCGGGCGCTTCCCGTCGCAGGCGCCGGACGAGCATTTCACGCTGGACAGCCTGCAGCTGCCCGGGGAGTTGCCGCTCAGCCTGCCCTCCAGACTGGTGGAGCAGCGGCCGGACGTGCGCCAGGCGCAAGCGAACCTGCACGCGGCCAGTGCGGAGATCGGTGTCGCCACCGCCGCGCGGCTGCCGAACCTCACGCTCACCGCCGACACCGGCAGCACGGCGCTGGAGTTCTCGAAGCTGTTCACCGGCGGCACCGGTTTCTGGGACGTGGCGGCCGGCATCACCGCGCCGATCTTCGAGGGCGGCACCCTGCTCCACCAGCAGCGTGCGGCGAAGGCGGCCTATGTCGAGGCGTCCGAACAATATCGCAGCACCGTGCTGACCGCGTTCCAGAACGTCGCCGACACGCTGGTTGCGCTGGACCAGGATGCCAAGGCGCTGCAGGCCGCGGCGAACGCGGAGCAGGCCGCGCAGCTGACGCTGGATCTCACCGAACGCCAGCTCAAGGACGGCTATGCCAGCCAGCTGCAATGGCTGACCGCCGAACAGACCTGGCAACAGGCGCGGATCACCCTCGTGCAGGCCCAGGCCAACCGATTCGCCGACACCGCCGCGCTGTACCAGGCGCTGGGCGGCGGCTGGTGGCACCACTCCGAACTGAGCAAGCAGTGACGATGAACAAGCCGGCCCCACCCTTCCCCGTTTCCCTTCGCCGCGGCGCTGCGCTCGCGGTCCTGCTCGCCACGCTCGCGCTCGCCGCCTGCTCGTCCGGCACGGGCGCGTCGGAAGCCGCGGCCACCACACCGCACAACGTGACGCTGACGAAGGAGCAGCAGCAGAGCATCCGGCTCTATACGGTCGAGCCGTCCACGTTCCATCGCGTGGTCGACACCACCGGCACCGTGGACTACGACCAGAACCGTTCCACCGCGGTGCTGGCGCCGTTCTCCGGCCCGGTGACCAAGGTGCTGGTGAGCCTGGGCGAGTCGGTGAAGCAGGGCCAGCCGCTGGCCACGGTGGCCTCGCCCGATTTCGCCACCGCGCTGGACGGTTACCGCAAGGCGCTGGCCGCCGCGCGTGCTGCCGCCAAGGTGGCCGCCACCGACAGCGACCTCTACGCCCATCACGCAATCTCGCAACGCGAGAACGCGCAGGCGCAGTCCGACGCGGTCGGCACGCAGTCCGACAGCGATGCCGCACGACAGGCGCTGCTGGCGCTGCACGTCGATCCGCAGCTGGTGAAGGCCATCGAACAGGGCCGTCCGGTGGCGAACGTGCAGGCGGTGATCCGTGCGCCGGTGGCGGGCACCGTGGTGCAGCGTACGATCGCGCCCGGCCAGTTGCTGCAAGCGGGCAGCACGGCCTGCTTCACCGTGGCGGATCTCTCACAGGTGTGGGTGATGGCGCAGGTGTTCGACAGCGATCTCGCCACGGTGAAACCCGGCGACGCCGCCGAGGTGACGATTGCCGGCACCGACAAGATCCTGCCCGGCAAGGTCGCCAACGTCTCGCCGGAAGTCGATCCCGACACGCGCTCGGTGGCCGCGCGCGTGGTGGTGGACAACCCCGGCGACCTGCTGAAGAAACAGATGTACGTGCGCGTGCGCATCCAGTCGGCTGCGCAAGCCAACGGCCTGCTGGTGCCGGTGGCGGCGATCCTGCGCGACGACGAGAACCTGCCCTTCGTCTACGTGCAGGAGGCGGACGGCAGCTACGCGCGCCGCCCGGTGACGCTGGGCGCACGCACGGGCGATCGCAGCCTGGTCGCGGACGGCCTCAAGGCTGGCGACAAGGTGGTGACCGCGGGCGGCATCTTCGTGCGTTTCATCCAGACCCAATGAACCAGACCCCATTGAACGAGTCGACGCCGCCACCCGGCGCGCGTCCGGCCTCCCTCATCAACCGCATCGTGGCGTTCGCGCTGGAGCAGCGCCTGCTGATCGTGCTGCTCACCGCGCTCGTGGTCGGTGCCGGCATCTGGGCGCTGAAGCGCCTGCCGATGGATGCCTACCCCGATCTCTCGCCGCCGATGGTGGAGATCATCACGCAGTGGCCGGGGCATTCCGCCGAGGAAGTGGAGCGGCTGATCACGGTGCCGGTCGAGCTGGGCATGAACGGCATCCCGAAACTTTCGGTGAAGCGCTCGATCTCGCTGTACGGCCTCTCCGACGTCACCCTCACCTTCAACGACGGCACCGACAACTACTGGGCGCGCCAGCGCGTGTTCAACCGGCTGGGCGGCATCACCCTGCCCACTGGCGTCGCGCCCTCGATGTCGCCGCTGTCTTCGCCGTCGGGGCTGATCTACCGCTACGTGCTCGAGAGCACCGATCGCTCGCCGATGGAGCTGAAGACGCTGGAGGACTGGGTGATCGCGCCGCAGTACCGCTCGGTGCCCGGCGTGGCCGACGACTCCGCGTTCGGCGGCGGCAACATGCAGTATCAGGTGCAGCTCGACCCCGCGAAGATCGCCGCGCAAGGCCTGTCGGTAAGCCAGGTGGAAGCGGCGATCGCGGCGAACAACGGCAATGCCGGCGGCGGCTTCTACACCCAGGGCGGCCAGTTCTTCTACGTGCGCGGGCTGGGCCGCATCCAGACGCTGGAGGACATCGGCAACATCGTGCTGGCCGTGCACAACGGCACGCCGGTGCTGGTGAAGGATGTGGGCAAGGTCGACACCGGCATCGCACCGCGCCTCGGCGAATTCGGCTACATGGGCCAGGACGACGCGGTGGAAGGCGTGATCCTGATGCTCACCGGGCAGAAGACCCAGGACGTGCTGCAGCGCGTGGAGGCGAAGACCCGCGAGTTGAACGAGCACGTGCTGCCGCCGGACGTGAAGATCCACCCGTTCTACGACCTCAGCGACCTGATCGCCGAGACCACCCACGTCGTGCAGCGCAACCTGCTGCTCGGCATGCTGCTGGTGGTGGCGGTGCTGATCTTCTTCCTCTACGACATCCGCGCCGGCCTGATCGTGGCGGTGACGATACCGCTGGCGCTGCTGTTCGCCTTCGTCTGCATCCAGCTGCAGGGCGCTTCGGCCAACCTGCTCTCCATCGGCGCGGTGGATTTCGGCATCCTGGTGGACGGCGCGATCTTCATGGTGGAGAACATCTTCCGCGAACTGGCCAGGCGCCAGGGCACCGGGTACGACATCCGCGAAGTGATCCGCACCGCGGCATCGGAGGTGGATCGTCCGCTGGTGTATGCGATGGCGGTGATCGTGGCGAGCTTCCTGCCGATCTACGTGCTGACCGGGCCGTCCGGCACGCTGTTCAAGCCGATGGCCGACACCATGATCTTCGCCCTGGTGGGCTCGCTGCTGGTCACGCTCACTTTGCTGCCGGTGCTGTGTGCGCTGTTCATGCGCAAGGGCGTGCGCGAACGGCGCAACGCGATCTTCGAGAAGCTGCAGGCGTTCTACACGCGAGCGCTGGCGCGCTGCATGGCGAACCGCTGGCGCACCGCGGCCGTGCCGGCGGTGCTGCTCCTGCTTTCGATGCTGCTGGTGCCGCGCATCGGCGCCGAGTTCATGCCGCACCTGGACGAGGGCGCGCTGTGGGTGCGCGCCACCATGCCCTACACCATCTCGTTCAAGGAGTCGGCCGAGATCACCCCGAAGATCCGCGCCATCCTGCGCTCCTTCCCGGTGGTGACCACGGTGACCTCGGAGCTGGGCCGACCCGACGACGGCACCGACTCCACCGGCTTCTTCAACGTGGAGTTCTTCGTGGGCCTCAAGCCTTATGCCGAATGGGGCGGCCAGTACAAGGACAAGCAGGCGCTGATCGCCGCGATCAACAAGAAGCTGCAGGTCTTCCCCGGCATCGACTTCAACTACACCCAGCCGGCCGAGGATGCGGTGGACGAGGCCGAGACGGGCCTCAAGAGTTCGCTGGCGGTGAAGGTCTACGGCTCCGACCTCAAGACGCTGCAGGACAAGGGCAAGGCGATCAAGGAAGCCATGCAGCAGGTGCCCGGCATCGCCGATGTCACCCTGGTGCACGAGCTGGGCCAGCCCAACCTCGCGATCACCATCGACCGCGCCGCCATCGCGCGCTACGGACTCAACGTGGCCGACGTCAACAACGTGATCGAGGCGGCGGTCGGCGGCGACGTGGCGACCCAGGTCGTGCAGGGCGAGAAACAGTTCGACCTGGTGGTGCGGCTGCAGCAGCAGTACCGCGACAACCCGCAGGCGATCGGCGACATCCCGGTGCTGACGCCGGGCGGCCAGCAGGTGCCGCTGAAGGAACTGGCCGGGATCAAGGTCGAGAACGGCGCCTCCTTCATCTACCGCGAGGACAACTCGCGCTACATCGGCGTGCAGTTCTCGGTGTCCGGACGCGACCTGGCCAGCACCGTGGGCGAGGCGATCCGGCAGGTGGCGCAGAAGGTGAAGCTGCCGCAGGGCTACCGGCTGGACTGGGGCGGCGAGTACAAGGAATACACCGCCTCGCGCGCGCAGATGGGCGTGATCCTGCCGCTCACCGTGCTGGTGATCTTCGGCCTGTTGTTCGTGCTGTACGGCAACTTCAAGTTTCCGTTCATCACCGTGCTGGGCGTGCTGCTCACCTCGCCGGTCGGCGCCATCCTCGCGCTGTGGCTCACCGACACGCCGTTTTCGGTGTCCTCCGGCATCGGCTTCATCGTGCTGTTCGGCGTCTCGGTGCTGACCTCGGTGGTCTACATCTCCTGCGTCAACGAGTTGCGGCTTGGCGGCATGGCGCTGGAGAAGGCCATCCACGAGGCGGCGATCCTGCGCCTGCGGCCGATCACGATGACCGCGCTGGTCGCCGCGATCGGCCTGCTGCCCGCGGCGCTGGCCACCGGCGTGGGCACCGATTCGCAGCGACCGTTCGCGCTGGTGATCGTCGCAGGCATGATTTCGCGACTGGTGATCGGCGTGCTCCTGATGCCCGTGCTCTACGGCCTGGTGGCGCGCGAGGGTGATCGCCTGCAGGTGTGAAGGTGTGAAGCCGTTTTGCTCGTCATCCCAGCGAGGCGCTTTTCAACAGCCAACCTGATTAGCGACAAAGCTCAGCTGATCCTCCACCGTTAGCGCCGGGCGCGGAAGAAATCGCGCAGCATGACCGACGATTCTTCGGCCAGCAGGCCGCCCTGCACTTGCAGGCGATGGTTGTGGCGCGGGTCGATCAAGGTGTCGAACATGCTGCCGGCGGCGCCCGTCTTGGGGTCGGTCGCCGCGTACACCACGCGGCCGATGCGGGCGTGGATCAGCGCCATCGCACACATCGCGCAAGGCTCCAGCGTCACGTACAAGGTGGCGCCCACCACCCGATGATTCGTGAGTTTTTCTCCCGCCGCGCGCAACGCCATCACCTCGGCGTGCGCGGTGGGATCGTGCAAGGTGATGTTGCGGTTCCAGCCCAGCCCCACGATCTCGCCGTGCAGCACCAGCACCGCGCCGACCGGTACCTCGTTCTCGGCGTCGCGGGCATGCGCGGCCAGCTGCAGGGCGCGGCGCATGTGGGCTTCGTCTTCGGGGGTGAAAGGCGGCGTGGCTTCGATCATTTCATCATGGGTCGGGCACGTAGGTCGGGCTTCAGCCCGACGAGGCGGTGCGGTCGGGATGAATCCCGAGCTACTCCCATTCGATGTCAACCCGTAGAGCGGGTGCAACCGCAAAACACCTGAAAATTAAGTGTTTCTGCGCTGCCTGGGCGTGAGCTTTTGTCATCCGCCTACTGTACCCGATACCGGCAATTTTCGGGACTGGCTGGCCGAATCGTTGATGGTGAAACGAGACCCCTCGAAGACGATTCAACCGAAACCGTGACATCGGGGGAAGTCTGACGGTATTTTTCCGTAGCCTCCCTGCTCGCCTGACGGTATCCGCGGGGAGTTAACGGTACCGAGAGCAGCCAAGTCGTCTATCGCTGGGGGAGCGGACGCCATGGATTTCCGAGAGGCGCAGGCGGTCGAGGACCTGGCCGACATCCTCTACAACTTCCTGCCCGGCAGCGGCAACAACCACACAGCATTTCCTCTCGCAGCCCAGCAAGCCGATGTTGCGGCTTTCTGGACGGGTGGCAGCAAGCGTCCCGCCATCGTGCAACTGCTGACGCGAACCCTGGGCCAGCGGCGCTCCCAGTTCTGCCCCCTGATTCTCGTGATCGTGCGCCAGTCAACGACTTGGCGACGGAACAAACAGGAGCCGCTTACCCGCGCCGAGATTGACCGGCTCAACGCCACCCTCCCTCGCCTATCGTTCAAGATCCCAGAGCTGCTCGACGCTGGTTTCCTGGCCTCACTGACAGGCGCTCCCGAAGCTGCCACACAGGCGGCGCACCCTGCCGGCTCGCATACCCTGTCCGAGGCCGCCAGCAAGGAGCTAGAAGATCGGCTCATGACAACGTCCAAACTGCCGGCTCAGGAGCGCGGACTTGATTTTGAAAAGTTCTTGACCGGGCTGTTTGCCGCCTACAATCTCGCGCCGCGCGGAGCTTTCCTGCTTCGAGGCGAGCAGATCGACGGCAGCTTCAAATTGCACAACGACGTGTATCTGGTGGAGGCGAAATGGATCAGCGGTCGCATTGGTGTCGCTGATCTACTGACGTTTTCGGGCAAGGTAGGCGGCAAGGCGGAGTGGGCCCGTGGCCTCTTTATCTCCGAATCCGGGTTCACACAGGAAGGGCTAGATGCGTTCGGGTCGGGCCGGCGAACCAACATCATCTGCATGGACGGCCTGGACCTCTACGAGATCGTGCACAATCGGCTCTCCCTGGTGCGAGTGCTTGAGGAGAAGCTGCGCCGTGCAGGTGAGACCAACAAAGCCTTCGTTTCCTGCCGCGATCTTGGCCTAGGCAGCACCTGACCGACGATGGGCGCGCATAGGATTGCGCGCGCAAAAAGAAGTGCAACAATGGAACCTCAGGGGGTGCTAAGCATGGACGTTTGGAAGGGGTTGATCGAATTCCTCAAACTGGCGCCGCGATACCTAGTAGCGATCGCGCTCGGAGCCGGGCTGCTTGTTTTCCTACCGGAAAGTACGCAGCGCACTCTCGGCTTAGATGGCGTTATCCATTCATATCGCGGATGGTTCGGCGTCACCCTCATCGCAAGCCTAAGCACGCTGAGTGTCTGGATTGCTCTGATCCCCATCAACGCGTTTCAGCAAGCGAGGCAGGAGAGAAAGCGACGGGCGCGCCTGCACGATCGCCTATACGACCTCACCGAGGGCGAAAAGCAAATACTCCGGTACTACCTCGCCAAGAACACCCGATCCAATCGCTTAAAGATCGACGACGGCACCGTAAACGGCTTAGTAATGAGTGGCGTTATTTATCGCGCTGCAAATCAGGGGAGCCTCCTTTCGGGATTCGACCATAACATCACGGACGAGGCTCTGATGTTCATCAGCGCTCATCCAGAAGTGCTCCAAGGGTCAACCAACACCTATCGGACAGACCGAAGCCATTTCGACGGCATCTAACCTAAGCACTGGCTCACAACCGAGCGGAAGTTTCCAAGCTCGCTGTCGATGACATAAAGCATCAAGTTCGATTTCTTGGCTCAATCACAAGGGAACGGAGGGGCAGAATGAGTTCAATTGATACCGGTGACGATGATTGGGGTGGCCCGCTCGTCGCTGATGAAGCCACCGACCCCGCAAAACCTCGTAAGGTAAAACGCTCGCAGACGGTCACCGCTGGTACGAGACCGAAGAAGGCGGCGAAGCGGACAGCGGCGAGGAAGCCGGCAGCAGCCAAGAAGGCGGCGGCCAAGAAGGCTGCAGCGAAGAAACGGGTAGCCAAGAAGCCTGCAGCGAAGAAGGTTGTGGCGAGGAAACCCGCAGCCAAGAAGGCGGCGGCCAAGAAGGCTGCAGCGAAGAAACGGGTAGCCAAGAAGGCTGTGGCTAAAAAGCCAGCAGCCAAGAAATCAGTGTAACGAGTAGCGGAATGATCAAGAGCAAATGGGACTGCGCTGCGCACTGCCGCAGCGCAGTCCTACGGAAACAAGCATCGAGGAATACACGTAGAATTGCCTATTGGGAGAAGCGAGAAAACTGATTATGGCGACTCTAAAGGAAGCAGGACAGCGACTCGACATCCTCAGCGCTCAAATTTCGGCGCAAGTGAGGATCAACTCCCTTGGCGTCCTCGCGGTGACGTGGCTGTTCTTATCTGGCGGCAAGGACTCACCAGCGCTACTAGGAAAAATTCCTAAGGGAGAGTTATTAGCAATCGCAGAGTTTGCGCTTTCCGCGCTACTCCTAGACATGATCCAATATTGCATTGCATATTTTCGAATTATGAGAAGGCGGAACGCTGCCATAAAAGCCGACTTGAACGAGATGAAATACCCTGATGATTGGCTTCGTGACATTTTCTTCTACGCAAAGCAGATACTTGCTGGCGCTAGCGCAATTTGGCTAATTTCTGCCTGCATAATAGCTTTGGTGAAGTAGCGCACCACTAATCTAATACCTCCAAAAATATTATGTATCAAAGGCG
The DNA here is from genome assembly GCF_041107455.1 of Rhodanobacter humi. Taxonomy (NCBI): domain Bacteria; kingdom Pseudomonadati; phylum Pseudomonadota; class Gammaproteobacteria; order Lysobacterales; family Rhodanobacteraceae; genus Rhodanobacter; species Rhodanobacter sp. FW106-PBR-R2A-3-15. Next base: position 3,920,183 of record NZ_JBGBPY010000001.1, on the reverse strand, counting down.
CCCCTGCCCCATCTCCCGGTCCATCTGCTCCAGCGGGTCATAGTCGCCCCCGCGCTTCTTGTCGCCCAGGCCCAGCAGCGTGCCGGACTTCGGCGTGTCGATCAGCGCGAGTAGCGCCGCGCTGGCGTAGTCCGGCGACCTGCCAATGCGCTTGATGACCTCGTCGCGGCTCTCGACCCGGATCAGGCCATTGCCCTGCAGCCGCCAGGTGAACGCGCACAGGTCCGCCAGCAGAACCGCCTCGCGTCGTGGTCGGCTTCCTGGTCGCTGAGCACGCGGACGACGTGCCTGCGCAGGCACAGCCAGAGCTGCGGTTGCGTTCTGCGCATGAAGCCCTGGGACATCAACCACAGCGCATAGGAAAGGTCGTTCTTGGCGATCCAGGAGACAGAAAGGCCTTTGCGCTTCCCGAACTGCACAACCAGATCACGGGGAACTTCGATTCCCGGCTGCGCTGGCCGACCTGTCGGCGTGAACTCGATGACGTTCACGACGCGGTGAGTGACAGCGTCGCGCCGTACTCCAGCGCCTGCAGGTCGGCGTCGCTGCGGTTCGGCGTGCCCGGCTCGTACCGGCCGATGGTCAGTGTCCAGCGCCCGGGCTTCGACGGATCGCTGTCCGCCACGCCGTGCCGGTAGTCGTAGCGGAAGGACTTGGCGCCCGTAGGCGAGACGACCACGTACAGGCCGGCGGCGTCGGTGACCTTGTAGGCCTTGTCCCGCGGCTTGAGCGCCTTGAGGGCGGTATCGGTGAGCGGCGCAGCTTTCTGGCGGGAGCGCGGGGCTTGCGCAGGCGGCATGCCGGCGACGGCGGGATCGTCAGGAACGGCGGCAAAGCTAGGTGCGGCGGGGCTTTCGAAGGTCATGGCGCGGTGTCCTTGATACCGTCGCCCGTACTGTCAGGCCCACCCTGACGGTATCGCGGACGGATTTTTAAGGCACCGAAAAACTACCGCCAGAAATACCGTCATTGCCCACTGTTCTTGGTTGAACGATGCGGATCGTCAAGGGACGATAACTCGATGTCCAACAAGGGAAAAGGCCGGTTCGTTGCTCGTCGTTGAACGGTGCGGACCGACCTTAGAATTATTCCCATTCGATGGTGGCCGGCGGTTTGCCGCTGATGTCGTAGACCACGCGGGAGACGCCGCGCAGCTCGTTGATGATGCGGTTGGACACCTTGCCCAAAAAATCGTAAGGCAGGTGCGCCCAATGCGCGGTCATGAAGTCGATGGTCTCCACCGCGCGCAGCGCGATCACCCACTCGTAGGCGCGCGCATCGCCCACCACGCCCACCGACTTCACCGGCAGGAACACGGCGAAGGCCTGGCTGGTCTGGTCGTAGAGATCCGCCTTGCGCAGCTCCTCGATGAAGATCGCGTCGGCGCGGGCCAGCAGTTCGGCGTACTCCGGCTTCACCTCGCCCAGGATGCGCACGCCCAGGCCGGGGCCGGGGAACGGATGGCGGTAGACCATGGCGCGCGGCAGGCCGAGCTCCACGCCGATGCGGCGCACCTCGTCCTTGAACAGCTCGCGCAGCGGCTCGACCAGCTTGAGCTTCATGTGCTCGGGCAGGCCGCCCACGTTGTGGTGGCTCTTGATGACGTGGGCCTTGCCGGTCTTGCTGCCAGCCGACTCGATTACGTCGGGATAGATCGTGCCCTGCGCCAGCCACTTCACCTGGCCGTGGCCGGCGGCGGTGACCTTGGCGGACTCTTCGTCGAAGATCTCCACGAACAGGCGGCCGATGATCTTGCGCTTGGCCTCCGGGTCGGCCACGCCTTCCAGCGCGCTGAAGTAGCGCTCGGCGGCGTTGACGCGAATGACCTTCACGCCCATGTGCTCGGCCATGGTGGCCATGACCTGGTCGCCTTCCTGCCAGCGCAGCAGGCCGGTGTCGACGAACACGCAGGTGAGCTGGTCGCCGATGGCCTTGTGCAGCAGCGCGGCGACCACCGAGGAATCCACGCCGCCGGAGAGGCCGAGCAGCACGTGGTCGCTGCCGACCTGCGTGCGCACGCGGGCGATCTGGTCCTCGATGATGTTCGCCGCCGTCCACAGGGTGGCGCAGCCGCAGATCTCGGTGACGAAGCGCTTGAGCAGCGCACTGCCCTGCTTCGTGTGCGTGACCTCGGGATGGAACTGCACGCCGTACCAGCGCTTGTCCACGTTCTCCATCACGGCGACGGGGATGCGGTCGGTGGCACCGGTGACGACGAAGCCCGGCGGCGCCTTGCTGACGTGGTCGCCATGACTCATCCACACGTCGAGCTTGTGCGCACCAGCGTGGTCGCTGAGGCCGTCGAACAGCCGGCTCTTCGCCACGATGTCGACTTCGGCATGGCCGAACTCGCGCTGGTCGGCGGCTTCCGTTGCACCACCCAGTTGCGCGGCCAGCGTCTGCATGCCGTAGCAGATGCCGAGGATCGGCAGGCCCGAATCAAAGACTTCCTGCGGCGCCTTCGGTGCACCCGGCAGCGTGGTCGACTCCGGGCCGCCGGACAGGATGATGCCCTTGGCGCCGAACGCCGCGATCTCGGCCGGCTCGTGGTCCCAGGCCCAGATCTCGCAATACACGCCCAGCTCGCGCACGCGCCGCGCGATCAGCTGCGTGTACTGCGCGCCGAAGTCGAGGATGAGGATCTTGTCGCTGTGGATGTTGTGCATCGGATCGAAACTCTCAGGGGCATCCGGAAACCACCCGGCCGTCATTCCCGCGAAAGCGGGAATCCGTCTTGCTTTTGCCGCAAAGCCAGCATGGATTCCCGCTTTCGCGGGAATGACGCCATGAAGACCCTCGCTGACGGACCGGCAGGTTCCCGGCCTCGCCTCGTTTCAGGAATTCAGCCGGTAATTCGGCGCTTCCTTGGTGATCTGGATGTCGTGCGGATGGGCTTCGGTGACGCCGGCGCCGGTGACCTTCACGAACTGCGCCTTCGCGCGCACGTCCTCGATCGTGGCCGCGCCCAGGTAGCCCATCGAGGCGCGCAGGCCGCCGATCAGCTGGTGGATGATGTTGCGCAGCGGGCCGCGGTACGGCACGCGACCCTCGATGCCTTCGGGCACCAGCTTGTCGGCGTCGGCTTCGTTGTCCTGGAAGTAGCGGTCCTTGGAGCCGAGCTGCATCGCGCCGATCGAGCCCATGCCGCGGTAGCTCTTGTAGGAGCGGCCCTGGAACAGTTCCACCTCGCCGGGACATTCCTCGGTGCCGGCGAACATCGAGCCCAGCATCACGGTGGACGCGCCGGCGGCCAGCGCCTTGGGGATGTCGCCGGAATAGCGGATGCCGCCATCGGCGATCAGCGGGATGGAATCCTTCAGCGCCGTGGCAACCATGTCGATCGCGGTGATCTGCGGCACGCCCACGCCGGCCACCACGCGGGTGGTGCAAATGGAACCGGGGCCCACGCCCACCTTCACCGCGTCGGCGCCGGCGTCGCGCAGCATCAGCGCGGCATCGCCGGTGACGATGTTGCCGGCCACCACCTGCACCTGCGGGAAGCTCTTCTTCACCCAGGCCACGCGGTCGATCACGCCCTGCGAATGGCCGTGCGCGGTGTCGACCACCAGCACGTCCACACCGGCCGCGACCAGCGCCTCGACGCGACGCTCGGTGTCGCCGCCCACGCCCACCGCCGCGCCGACCAGCAGCGCCTCGTTGGCGTCCTTCGCGGAATGGGGATTGTCGCGCGCCTTCTGGATGTCCTTCACGGTGATCAGGCCGCGCAACTGGAAGTCGCCGTTGACCACCAGCACCTTCTCGATGCGGTGCTTGTGCAGCAGTTGCAGCACCTCGTCCTGGCTGGCGCCTTCCTTCACCGTCACCAGCCGTTCCTGGCGGGTCATGATGTTGCGCACCGGATCCTCGGGCTTGCGCTCGAAGCGCATGTCGCGGCTGGTGACGATGCCCACCAGCTTCTCGCCCTCCACCACCGGCACGCCGGAGATGTTGTGCGCGCGGGTGAGCTTGAGCACGTCGCGGATCGAGGTGTCCGGCCCCACGGTGAACGGGCTGCGGATCACGCCGGCCTCGAACTTCTTCACCAGGCGCACTTCGGCGGCCTGCTGCTCGAGCGTCATGTTCTTGTGGATGATGCCGATGCCGCCCTGCTGCGCCATGGTGATGGCGAGGCGTGCTTCGGTCACGGTGTCCATCGCGGCGGACACGATGGGAATGTTCAGGCGCAGTCCGCGGGTGAACCGGGTGGAGGTATCCACGTCGCGCGGCAGCACGGTGGAATGGCCCGGAACGAGGTAGACGTCGTCGTAGGTGAGAGCCTCGGCGAGAATGCGCATGATATGCCCCGCGGCAAAGAGAGGATTATACGCGGCACTGCAGCATGCCGCCAGCGTGGAGGCTGAATCGGCTACTTCTGTTCGATTACTTCCGGTCGCGCGCTTCCGCGGCTTCCAGCGTGTTCTCCATCAGCGTGGCCACGGTCATCGGACCCACGCCGCCGGGCACCGGGGTGATCCAGCTGGCGCGCTCGGCGGCCGGCGCGAACTCCACGTCGCCCACCAGGCGGCCGTCGTCGAGCCGGTTGATGCCCACGTCGACCACCACCGCGCCGGGCTTGATCCATTCGCCCTGCACCAGGCCCGGCCGGCCCACCGCGACGATCACGATGTCGGCCTGGCGCACGTGGCCTTCCAGGTCGCGGGTGAACTTGTGGCAGCAGGTGGTGGTGCAGCCGGCGATCAGCAATTCCAGCGCCAGCGGCCGACCCACGTGATTGGATACACCGACGACCACCGCGTGCTGGCCGCGCACCGGACGATCGGTGTGGCCGAGCAGGGTCATCACGCCCTTGGGCGTGCACGGGCGCAGGCCGAAGCGGCGCAGCGCGAGGCGGCCCACGTTCACCGCCTGGAAGCCATCCACGTCCTTGCCGGTGTCGATGCGATCGACCAGCGCGTCCTCGTCGATATGTTCCGGCAGCGGCGACTGCACCAGGATGCCGTGGACGGTCGGATCGGCGTTGAGCTTGTCGATCAGCGCGAACAGTTCTTCCTGCGTCGTGCTGCTCGGCAGGTCGTAGTCGAAGGATCGGAAGCCGACCTGATGGCAGGCCTTGCGCTTGTTGCGCACATAGACCGAAGAGGCTGCGTCGTCGCCCACCAGCACCACGGCGAGGCCGGGCGCGGCATGGCCTTGCGCCTTGCGCTCGGCGACGCGTCGGCCAATCCGCTCCAGCAGTTCCTGCGCGATGCGTTTGCCGTCGAGGATGCGTGCGCTCATGTTGATACCGGGGCGAAGGACGCGACATTATCCAAGCTCCAACCGCAACGCACAAACGCCAAGCCATGGCCGAAGCAATGACCCACGTTACGCCTTCACTCGCCGACGGTCGCCTGGTGCTGCGGCCATGGCGCGACACGGATGTCGCCGAATTGCATGCCGCCGTGCAGGAATCGGTCGCCAGCGTGGGCCGCTGGCTGCCGTGGTGTCGCGCCGACTACGACCTGGACCGGGCCCGGGCGTGGACGCGGCATTGCCACGAAACCTGGCGGACCGGCACGCAATTCGCGTTCGCCGTGCGCGACGTTGCCAGCGACGAACTGCTGGGCGGCTGCGGGCTCAACCAGATCAATCCGCTGCATCGCAGTGCCAACCTCGGCTACTGGATACGTGCCTCGCGCCACGGCCAGGGCCTTGCCGCCGCGGCCACGCGGCTGGTGGCGCGTTTCGGTTTCGCCGAGCTGGGCCTGATCCGGATCGAGATCGTCACCCTGCCCGACAACCATGCCAGCCGGCGCGTGGCGGAGAAGTCGGGCGCCGTGTTCGAGGCGATGGCACGGCAGCGGTTGTGGGCCTGGGATCGCGCCCACGACGCCGCGGTATATGCGCTGATTCCCGCCGACCTCGCTCAGCCGGCGGCGGCACAGAACGCGGCGACGTCCTCGTAACCGCTGAAGTGCGCGGTCGCGCCGCAGCCCGGGCAGGCCGGGTCGCGCGGCAGGCGCGTCTCGCGGAAACGCATGCCCAGCGCGTCGAAGGACAGCAGCCGGCCGACCAGCGGCTCGCCCAGTCCGAGGATCAGCTTCAGTGCTTCGGTGGCCTGCAGCAGGCCCACGATGCCGGGCAGCACGCCGAGCACGCCGGCCTCGCTGCAGTTCGGCGCCTCGGCGGCCGAGGGCGGTTCGGGGAACAGGCAGCGGTAGCACGGCGAGTCGTCGCGGCGCGGGTCGAACACGCTCAGCTGCCCGGTGAAGCGCTCCACCGCGCCGTAGACCATCGGCAGCTTCAGCCGCTGCGTGGCAGCGGCCAGCAGGTACCGCGCGGGAAAATTGTCGGCACCGTCGATCACCAGGTCGTGGCCGTCGAGCAGGCGCTCCACGTTGTCGGCGCGCAGGCGCTCGTTGCGCAGCTCGATGTGCACGCGCGGGTTCAGCGCATTCAGCGCGATACGCGCCGACTCGGTCTTGGCCATGCCCACGCGCGCATCCGCGTGGATCACCTGGCGGTGCAGGTTGGAGCGTTCCACGCGGTCGTCGTCGATCAGGGTGAGCTGGCCGACGCCGGCCGCGGCCAGATACAGCGCCGCCGGCGCACCGAGGCCGCCGGCGCCGAGCAACACGATCTTCGTAGCCCCCAGCCTCGCCTGCCCCGCCTCGCCCACCTGCGGCAGGCGCAGCTGGCGCGCATAGCGTTCGGCGGCGTCCGCATCCAGCGCACCCGCGACGATCGGCAGGCCTTCGCTCTTCCAGCGCTCGAAACCGCCGGCCACGGAACGCACGTCGCGATAACCCAGCCGCTGCAAAGCCTCGGCCGCCAGCAGCGAACGCATGCCGCTGCCGCACAAGGCAAGAATCGGTCGCGCACGATCCGGTTCCGCCTGCTCGATGCGCAATTCCAGGAAACCGCGCGACAAGCCCAGCGCACCGGCCGGCATGCCGCTGGCGCGTTCGCCGTCCTCGCGCACGTCGATCAGCAGTGCGCCCTGCGCCTGGCGGCCCAGCGCCTCGGCGGGAGCGATTTCGGGAATGCGGCTGCGCAGCTCGGCGAGCCAAGTGTCGCGGTTGGTGGGCGTGGACATGGCGCAAGTCTAGCGCGATGCCTTCATGGGTCGGGCTTCGGCCCGACGGTGCGTGGTGTTGTCGGGCTGAAGCCCGACCTGCCCCAACCTACTTCCCGCGCTTCTTCATCTCGCGGATCATGCGCTGGCGCTTGCGCAGCTGGCCTTCGGTGAGCACGTTCTTCTTGCCGGCGTACGGGTTCTCGCCTTCGCGGAAAACGATGCGGACCGGCGTGCCTTCCAGCTTGTAGCGCTTGCGGAAGAAGTTTTCCAGGTAACGCTGATAGGCCGGCGCGATGTGCTTGGTGCGGCTGCCGTGGATCACGATGGTGGGCGGATTGTTGCCGCCGGGATGCGCGAAGCGCAGCTTCGGCGCATGCCCGCGCACCAACGGCGGCTGGTAGCTCTCGTAGGCTTTTTCCAGCGTCTTGGTCAGGTCGGAGGAACTCAGTTCCTTCGTCGCTGCGGCATGTGCACGCACCACCGCGCGCATCAGCTCGCGCAGGCCGGAACCGTGCAGCGCGGAGATGAACACGGTCTTCGCCCAGTCGACGAACTGCAGGCGGCGATCCAGCGCACGTTCGCACTGCTCGCGCTGGTAGGCGTCCAGGCCGTCCCACTTGTTCACCGCGATCACCAGCGCCCTGCCCTCGTCCATCGCGTGGCCGATCAGGGTGAGGTCCTGGTCGGCGAGGTTCTCGCGCGCGTCGATCATGATCACCACCACCTGGGCGGCGGCGATCGACTGCAGGGTCTTGATGACGCTGAACTTCTCCAGCGCCTCCTCGACCCGCGCCTTGCGCCGCACGCCGGCGGTGTCGATCAGGGTGTAGCGGCGGCCGTCGCGTTCCAGCGGCACGCGGATCGGGTCGCGGGTGGTGCCGGCCACGTCGGAGACGATGAGCCGGTCCTCGCCGAGCAGGCGGTTGATCAGGGTGGACTTGCCCGCGTTCGGCCGGCCCACGATGGCGACGCGGATGGAACCGTCCTCGCCCTCGGCCAGTTCCTCGTGCGCGTCTTCCGGCAGCACCGGCAGCAGCGCGGCGATCAGTTCCTCGGTGCCGCGGTTGTGCGCGGCGGACAGCGGCAGCGTGGTCGCAATGCCGAAGCGGGCGAATTCCGCCAGCGCGTCGTGCAGGTCCAGGCCATCGGTCTTGTTCACCGCCAGCAGCAGCGGCTTGCCGCTGCGGCGCAGCTCGTCGAGGATGTTGCGATCCTGCGGCAGCAGGCCGTCGCGCGCATCCACCACGAACACCAGCGCCTGCGCTTCCTCGATGGCCAGGCGCACCTGCTGCGCGGTGAGGCCTTCGAGGCCTTCGTCCACGCCGGAGAGGCCGCCGGTGTCGACCACCACGAACGGGCGCGCGACGGTGCGGCACACGCCGTAATGGCGATCGCGGGTGACGCCCGGCAGGTCGGCCACCAGGGCGTCGCGGCTGCGCGTCAGCGCGTTGAACAGGGTCGATTTACCGACGTTGGGGCGACCGACCAGGGCGACGACGGGCAGCATGAAGGGTCATGGTTCCCGGCGTCAGTGCGCGGCGAGACGGTAGGCGCCGATATGGCCCTTCACGTCCTCGACGTACACGGTGTCGCCCACCACCAGCGGTTGGGCCTGGATCGCCTTCTTCGACAGGCGCACGCGCGCGGCCAGCGCGCCGTCGCCAGCCTGCAGCCAGTGCACGTAGCCGTAGGCGTCGGCCACCACCACGTAGTTGCCCTGCACGGCGGGACCGGTGAGCCAGCGGTACTTCAGCTTGTCGTTCTTCCACATGTCGGCGCCGCCGCTGCGGTCGAACGCCCACGCCACGCCCTGGTCGTCCACGCCGTAGACGGCGTTGCCGCCCACGGCGAGCGCGGTGTAGGTGGAGAACGGATGCGACCACAGCGGGCGGCCGCTGGGACCGTCGATCGCGCTGAGGTTGCCGTGGTAGGCGGCACCGTACAGCGTGCTGCCATCGAGCAGGATCGCGCCGTCGGCGTCGTCGAGACGCTCGATGTCGGTGCGGCCCTCGCCGTTGGCGAGCTTCTGCTCCCACAGCTTCTCGCCGTTGTCCTGGCGCAGCGCGACCAGCTTGCCGTCGTCGGTGCCGATGAACACCACGCCGTTGGCGGCCAGCGGCACGCCGTTGCCGCGCAGGCTGAGCGACGGCACATTGCCCTGGTCGTAGGCCCAGCGGCGCTTGCCGGTGGCGGCGTCGAGGCCGTACACGCGACCGTCCTGGGTGCGCACGATCACCAGGTCGCCGCTGATCGCCGGCGCGGCGACCACTTCGGAAACCAGGTCGGCCTCCCAGCGCGGGCTGCCGTCCTTCGCGCCCATGGCGTAGACGTGGCCGTCGAGCGTGCCCACCGCAAGCAGATCGCCGGCCACGGCCGGGCCGCCGGCATACGCGGCATCGACGCCCTTCGCGTGGCCCAGGCCGAACCAGCCCTTGCTGCTGCGGGTGGTCTTTTCCCACAGCTTCTTGCCGCTGGCGGCGTCGAACGCGGCGATCTTGCCGTCGGTACTGTCGGCATACAGCACGCCGTCCACCACGGTCGGGCGCAGGCGCACGCCGCTGATGCCGGCGCCGTCACCGATGCGCGCGGTCCACACCTTGCTGACTTGCACCGTGGGGGTGAAATGCTTTTCCAGCGGAGTCGGCGGTTCGAGGTTCTTCTTCTTGAACGAGTTGCAGCCGGCCAGCAGGACCAGCGAACCCAGGGCGACCAGCCAAACGCTCTTCTTCACCACGACTTTCATGCACCCTGCTTTCCGGCCACGGCCAGATCGTCGATTTTCATCTGCAGGACGGCATGCTGCGGCGCGTCCTCACCCAATGCCGTCATCGCCGCCTGGTAAGCCTTGCGTGCGTCGTCGGCGCGTCCCAGCTTGACCAGCGCATCGCCACGGAGTTCCTGGTTCAGGCCCGCGTACTGGCCCGCCGGCATGGCTTCGAGCGTGGCCAGCGCGGCCTGGCCGTCGCCCTTGGCCAGCTGCACGCGCGCCATGCGCAGTTCCATCAGCGCCTTCAGCGCCGGGTCGGCGGCATGCGCCTCGGCCCACTGCAGCGAGGCGATCGCCTTGTCCAGCTGCTTGTCCTGCACCTGCTGCTTCGCGCGGTCGCTGACCGCGAACAGCGCGTACGGCGACTTCGCGTAGTCCTTCATCAGCTCGTCGACGAAGGCGGTCGCCGCCGTCGGCTTGCCGCTGGCCAGCGCCACCTGCGCCTGCTGGTACAAGGTGGCCGCCGCGGCCTCGTTGTTCGCCTGGTGCTTGCGCCACTGCTGCAGGCCGAAGATGCCGACCAGGCCGATCGCGATGCCGACGGCGATGGAGAGGCCGTTCTCGCGCAGCCATTTCTGGACACGTTCGCTTTGTTCGTAATCGTCGTATGCGTCAAATGCCATGCTTCACCGTTCGTGGGTACCGCGCGCGGCGCGCGCCGGCAGGCCGGAGGCGAGAAAAAAACGACTCGCCATCACCCTTCGCCCGTGCCGGGCGAAGAATGGGCAAGCATAACCGAAATGGATCGCACGCAGGCGCGGCGAGCGCCTGCGATGTCGCGATCAGAGGGCGGCCGCAGCGGCCTTGCCGTCCGCGATCTGCACGCGGAAATGCGCCACGTTGGCGCGGCGGAAACCGTCGAGCGTCACCGGCTGGCCATCGATGCTCACCTGCGCGCCGCTGACGTTGCCGATGCGCACGTCCAGCGGCTGGTCGCTGTGCCAGGTCTTGCTGGTGCCGGCGGGCAGCAGTCCGTATTCCATGCGCGTGCCGTCCTGCCCGGTCACCTCGACCCAACTGGCAGCCGACAGGCTCAGGCTGAGGCTGTGGGCGCCGCTGCCGGCATTGACGGTCGCGGCCGTGCTGATCGTGGGTGGCGTCGGCAAGGTGTCGTTGCCGCCGCCGAGATTCGGGAACGGCGCCATGGAGGCCATCAGCGGCTGATCCGACGCAGCCGGCGCCGAAGCCTGCGGCTGTGCCGGCGTGGCGGAGGCCGGCGCGGTGGACGCGACCGTCCTGGCCGCGCTCACGGCCGGCGTCGATGCGTCCTGCTGCGCCACCGGCGAGGCATCCAGCGGAGTGAGATGGCTGAGGTCGCGATCCAGCGTGCTGCGCACGCCGAACCAGATCGTCGGCACCGCGATCACCAGGGTCAGCACCACGTAGGTGGCGGCGGTGGCGTAGCGGTCGAGCAGGAAGCGCGAATGCGAAATGCCGCCGGTGGCCACCAGTGGCGGCTCGACCTGACGGATGCGCGCCTGTTCGGCCTCGATCTCGGCCGCGTCGATGCCCAGGTACTGCCCGTACTTGCCGATGTAGCTGGCCAGGTAGACCTTGGAATCGATGCCCTGGTGCTCGCCCTGCTCCAGCTTGCGCAGGATGCGCAGCGGCAGCTTCAGCGCATGCGCGCAGGTTTCCAGATCAGCGCCGCGCGCCTCGCGCGCCGCGCGCAGGCGGCTGCCGAACACGGCATCGTGGTGATCGAGCGCATGGCTGGCGGCGGGGGCTTCCATGACGTCCGGCCGATCGGCGAACAGATCGTGCGCGGCCGGATCCTGGCCGGGCTGGAAAGGCTGCTTCGTGGTCATTGACTGCTGGCGGTGGTTTTCAGGGCGCGAGCCTGCTCCGAGTCCGGGAACTGGCTCTGCAAACGCCTGAGATAGGTCTGGGCTGCGTCCGTATTGCCCAAGCGCGACTCGATATCGTAACCAAGCTTGAGAGCGGCCGCATTGGGTTGGCCCAGCGCATCGAAACGCTGGATGAAAGCCCGAGCACGAAACGCATCCCCCTGCCGGTAGAGTACTTCGGCGAGATGGAAAAGTGCATCGCCGTTGCCGGGATTTCGCGCGATTGCGTCACGAAAACTCGCTTCCGCGCCCGTCGTGTCGTTCGCCCGCAGCTGGCAGATGCCGGCGTTGGTGTACGCCACGTCGGGGGTGGCGTAGAACGGGTCGGCCACCGCCTTGCGGAAGTAGCCGATCGATTCCTGCACCTTGCCGGTACGGCACAGGAACTGGCCGAGATTGTTGTTCGGGGCGCCTTTGGTCGGCTCCAGCGCCACCGCCTTGCGGTAATGGGCCTCGGCCTCGGGCAGGTTGTTGATCTTCTCGTAGACCACCGCGATCACGGTGTGGGCCGGCGCGTAGTTCGGATCGAACTTCAGCGCCAGCTGCAACTTGGCCAGTGCGTCCTGCAGGTCGCCGTCGGCCATGTAGTGCTGGGCCAGCTCGGTGTGGATGCGGGCCGCATCCTGGCGTTGGTCGACCTTGCTGGTCGCCGGGATATTGGCGGTGCCCGACTGCCCGCTGCCGTTGTTGTCGCCGCCGCCATTCACCGTGACGCAGCCGGCCAGCGCCAGCGACAGCAGACCAACCCCCAGCAGCGGCTTACGACGCATGCGTCACCCCTTGCTCCACACGTTGGCGTATCCCGGCGCTGCGCCGGGTGCGGTCGTTCACCTGCCCGGCCAACTGGCCGCAGGCCGCGTCGATGTCGTCGCCGCGGGTACGGCGCAGCATGGTGAGGATGCCGGCATTGAGCAATTGGGTCTGGAACGCGCGGATGGTTTCGGCGTCCGAACGCTCGAAGCGCGTGCCGGGGAAGGGATTGAACGGAATCAGGTTGACCTTGCAGGTCGGCAGCCTGCGCATGAAGCGGATCAGCTGCTTCGCATGCTCGGGCTGGTCGTTCACGCCCTTCATCAAGGTGTATTCGAAGGTGATCGAGGTGCGCGGCTTGCGCGCGATCCAGCGCTGGCAGGCGGCGGTGAGCTCGGCCAGCGGATAGCGCTTGTTGAGCGGCACCAGTTCGGTGCGCAGCTCGTCGTTAGCCGCGTGCAGCGACACCGCCAGCGACACGTCGATCACGTCCGACAGCTTGTCGATCATCGGCACCATGCCGGCGGTGGACAGCGTGACGCGCTTGGAGGCGAGGCCGAAGCCCAGGTCGTCGCGCATCAGGCTCATCGCCTTGACCACGTTGTCGAAGTTCGCCAGCGGTTCGCCCATGCCCATCATCACCACGTTGGTGATGCGGCGGTTCTGGTGGGTGACGTTGCCGAGGTGCTTCGCCGCCACCCACATCTGGCCGATGATCTCGGCGGTGGCGAGGTTGCGGTTGAAGCCCTGCGCGCCGGTGGAACAGAACTGGCAGTTCAGCGCGCAGCCGATCTGCGAGGACACGCACAGCGTGCCGCGGGTGGGCTCGGGGATGTACACCGCCTCCACCGCGTTGCGGCCATCCATGCCCAGCAGCCACTTGTGCGTGCCGTCGGCGGCGGCCTTGTCCACCAAGGTCTTCGGCGGCCCGACGTGGCAGCTCGCTTCGAGCTTGGCGCGCAGCGCCTTGCCCACGTCGGTCATGTTCGCGAAGTCGGACTCGAGGTGGTGGTAGATCCACTTCATCACCTGCTCGGCGCGATACGGCTTCTCGCCGAGCTGCGCGAAGAAATCGCGCAGCCCCTGGCGATCGAAGTCGAGCAGGTTGACCCTGCCGGCGGTGCCGGGCTGGTCGGATGAAGTGGCAGGTACCTCGGTCACAACTATTTACCGGCTATGTACTTCAGTGGAAGCAAAGAAATAGGCGATCTCGACCTTCGCGGTCTCCGCGGCATCGGAACCGTGCACGGCATTCGCGTCGATCGAGTCGGCGAAGTCGGCGCGGATCGTGCCCGGCGCGGCGTCCTTCGGATTGGTGGCGCCCATCAGGTCGCGGTTCTTGAGGATCGCGCCCTCGCCTTCCAGCACCTGGATCATCACCGGGCCAGAGATCATGAACTCCACCAGCGCCTTGAAGAACGGACGCTCCTTGTGCACGGCGTAGAAACCCTCGGCCTCGGCGCGCGACAGCTGCTTCTGCCTCGCGGCGATCACCTTGAGGCCGGCCTTCTCGAAACGGGCGTAGATCTCGCCGATCACGTTCTTGGCGACGGCATCGGGCTTGATGATGGAAAGGGTGCGCTCCAGCGCCATGGGTGTGCTCCGGGAAAAGTCGATATGAAGAAAGGTCGGCATCGTGCCGCGAATCGGTCAAAACCGACTCGGAATGCGGGTTTAGCCCGCGAAGTTTGACAGATTCTACCTCATTCGCAAGTCGTCGACGGGCCGGCCGGCGCGTCGGTTTGACGGCAGCGAAGCCGCCCGCGTATGCTCAAACGATCGTTTGAACGACAAGCTTGGCCACGTGGGAAGACCCGATCCGTGAACCGCTCCGGCTCCACCAAGGAACGCATCCTCGCCGCCGCCGAGACCCTGTTCGCCCAGCGCGGCTTCGACGGCGCCTCGCTGCGCCAGCTGACCAGCGATGCCGGGGTCAACCTCGCCGCGGTCAACTACCACTTCGGCTCCAAGGAGAAACTGGTCGAACAGGTGTTCCGGCGCCGGCTGGACACACTGAACGCCCAGCGCTTGGCCGCGCTGGCCCGGGTGGCCGGCCAGCCCGAGACCCGGCTGGAGGACGTGCTCGACGCCTTCATCCGCCCTGCCCTCGAACTCTCGCACGAAGACAGCGGTTCGCTGTTCATGCGCGTGCTGGCGCGCGCCTTCGCCGAGCACGACGACAGCCTGCGCAAGTTCCTGTCCGAGAACTACGGCCACGTGATGCGCCAGTTCACCGCCGAATTCGCCCGCCTGCTGCCGCAGCTGAGCAAGGAGGAGCTGTACTGGCGCATCGATCTGGTCACCGGCGCGCTGACCCACGCGATGTCCGGCTTCGGCATGATCCAGCGCAAGAGCGATGTCAGCGAACGCACCCACCGCGAGCAGACCGTCGCCCACCTCACCCGTTTCGCCGCCGCCGGCCTGCGTGCCGGTGCGTGACCGCGCCCCTTTCACCGGCCGCTGACTGCCGGCCGCGTTCCATATCCCGCTTGCCTCACGTGTCCGCATCAACCCGGAGAATCCAATGACCGCTCCATCCACCACCACCCCGACGCTGCGCATCCGCAAGGCCGCCGTGCTGGGCGCCGGCGTCATGGGCGCGCAGATCGCCGCGCACCTGACCAACGCCGGCGTCGAGACCGTGCTGTTCGACCTGCCCGCGAAGGAAGGCCCGAAGAGCGGCATCGCGCTCAAGGCCATCGCCAACCTGGCCAAACTGTCGCCCGCGCCGCTGGCCGACAAGGACCTCGCCAGCGCGATCATCCCGGCGAACTACGACGAGGACATGGACCACCTCAAGGACGTCGACCTGGTGATCGAGGCGATCGCCGAACGGATGGACTGGAAGCTGGACCTCTACAAGAAGATCGCCCCGCACGTCTCGCCCACCGCGGTGCTGGCCTCGAACACCTCGGGCCTGTCGATCAACGGCTTGGCCGAGGTATTGCCGGAAGAGATGCGCCACCGCTTCTGCGGCGTGCATTTCTTCAACCCGCCGCGCTACATGCATCTGGTCGAACTGATCCCGACCCGGCTCACCGATGCCAAGGTGGTCGAAGGCCTGGAAGCCTTCCTCGTCACCACCGTGGGCAAGGGCGTGGTGATCGCCCGCGACACGCCGAACTTCATCGGCAACCGCATCGGGGTGTTCTCGATGCTGGCCACCATGCACCACACCGAGCAGTTCGGCCTGGGCTTCGACGTGGTCGACGCGCTCACCGGTCCTGCCGTTGGCCGCCCCAAGAGCGCCACCTACCGCACCGCCGACGTGGTGGGCCTGGACACCATGGCGCACGTCATCAAGACCATGGCCGACACCTTGCCGAACGACCCTTGGCGCGAATACTTCAAGGCGCCGATCTGGCTGTCCGCCCTGATCGAGAAGGGCGCGCTGGGCCAGAAGAACGGTGCGGGTTTCTACCGCAAGGCCGGCAAGGACATCGTGGTGCTCGACGTGGCCAAGCAGGACTACCGCCCGTCCGAGCAGAAGGCCTCGGATGAAGTCGCCGCGATCCTCGCGATCAGGAACCCCGCCGAGAAGTTCGCCAAGCTGCGCGCGTCCAGCGACCCACAGGCGCAGTTCCTGTGGGCCACGTTCCGCGACCTGTTCCACTACACCGCCTATCATCTTGCTGATATCGCGGATACGGCGCGCGACGTGGACTTCGCGATCCGCTGGGGCTACGGCTGGAAGCTGGGCCCGTTCGAGACCTGGCAGGCCGCCGGCTGGCAACAGGTCGCGACATGGGTGCAGGAAGACATCGCCGCCGGCAAGGCCATGAGCAAGGCGCCGCTGCCCGCGTGGGTACTGGACGGCCGCAGCGGCGTGCACGGCAAGGCCGGTTCGTACTCGGCCAGCGCCAACGCCGACAAGCCGCGCTCCGCGCATCCGGTCTACGCGCGCCAGCTGTTCCCCGATCCCATCCTGGGCGAGCAGTTCGACCAGGGCAGCACCGTGTGGGAGAACGACGGCGTGCGCCTGTGGACGCTGGGCGACGACGGCGTGGGCATCATCTCGTTCAAGACCAAGATGCACACGGTCAACGACCAGGTGCTGGACGGCATCCAGCACGCGATCGGCATCGCCGAGGAAAAATTGAAGGCGGTCGTGATCTGGCAGACCGGCGAGCCGTTCTCCGCCGGCGCCGACCTCAAGGGTGCGCTGGGCCTGCTGCAGGCCGGCCGGTTCGACGACTTCGAGAAGATGGTCGCGAACTTCCAGCGCACCAGCATGCGCATCAAGCATTCGTTGGTGCCGGTAGTGGCCGCCGTGCGTGGCCTCGCCCTGGGCGGCGGCTGCGAATTCCAGATGCACTCCGCGCGCACCGTGGCCGCGCTGGAAAGCTACATCGGCCTGGTCGAGGCCGGCGTGGGCTTGCTGCCCGCCGGTGGCGGCCTGCACGAACTGGCCGTGCGCGCCGCGCACGCCAACCCGGCAGACCCGTTCGAGGCGCTGAAGAAGGTGTTCGAGACGGTGGCGATGGCCAAGGTCTCGCCTAGCGCGATCGAGGCGAAGAACATGGGCCTGCTGCGCGACAGCGACGTGGTGGTGTTCAACGCCTACGAGCTGCTCTACGTGGCGAAGAAGGTCGCGCTTTCGCTGGCCGAATCCGGCTGGCGCCCGCCGCTGTACCAGCGCGCCATCCCGGTCGCCGGCGACGTGGGCCGCGCCACCTTCCAGGCTTCGCTGGCGAATCTGCAGGCCGGCTACTTCGCCTCCGAGCACGACGTGGCGATCGCCACCCGCATCGCCGACACCTTGTGCGGCGGCAACATCGAACGCGGCTCGCTGGTGGACGAGGAATGGTTGCTGGCGCTGGAGCGCAAGCATTTCGTGGAACTGGCCAAGACCGAGAAGACCCAGGCGCGCATTGCACACACCATGACCACCGGCAAGCCGCTGCGCAACTGAACGCTCGTCGTCCCGGCGTAGGCCGGGACCCAGCGACTTTGGTTTACGTCAACGACACTGGATCCCTGCCTGCGCAGGGATGACGATCAAAAACTGAAGCGCGTCGCCGCTATCGAGCGCGACGCCACGGAGCAAGAGCCATGAGCAAGCAAATCCAAGACGCCTACATCGTCGCCGCCACCCGCACTCCGGTGGGCAAGGCGCCGCGCGGCGTGTTTCGCAACACCCGCCCGGACGACATGCTCGCCCACGTGATCCGCGCCGTGCTGGCGCAGGCGCCGGGCATCGATGCGCACGAGATCGCCGACGTCATCATCGGCTGCGCGATGCCCGAGGCCGAGCAAGGCATGAACGTGGCGCGCATCGGCCTGCTGCTGGCCGGCCTGCCCGACACCGTACCCGGCGTCACGGTCAACCGCTTCTGCTCGTCGGGCCTGCAGTCGGTGGCGATGGCCGCCGACCGCATCCGTCTGGGCGAGGCCGACCTCATGCTCGCCGGCGGCACCGAGAGCATGAGCATGGTGCCGATGATGGGCCACAAGATCGCGATGAACCCCGCGATCTTCAGCAACGAGCACATCGGCATCGCCTACGGCATGGGCATCACCGCCGAAAACGTGGCCAAGCAATGGAAGGTGAGCCGCGAGGCGCAGGACGCGTTCTCGGTAGAAAGCCACCGTCGCGCGCTGGCCGCCCAGGCCGCCGGCGAGTTCAAGGACGAGATCACCCCGTTCCAGCTCGATGACCGTTATCCCGACCTCGCCAGCCGCGGCATCAAGACCGACAGCCGCAGCATCGCCAACGACGAAGGCCCGCGCGCCGGCACCACACTGGAAGTGCTGGCCAAGCTCAAGACCGTGTTCCGCAACGGCCAGTTCGGCGGCAGCGTCACCGCCGGCAACTCCTCGCAGATGTCCGATGGCGCCGGCGCCGTGCTGCTCGCCAGCGAGGCCGCGCTGAAGAAGTACAACCTCACGCCGTTGGGGCGCTTCGTCGGCTTCTCGGTGGCCGGCGTCAAGCCCGAGATCATGGGCATCGGCCCCAGGGAAGCGATTCCCAAGGCGCTCAAGCAGACCGGCATCAGCCAGGACCAGCTCGACTGGATCGAGCTCAACGAAGCTTTCGCCGCACAGGCGCTGGCGGTGATCGGCGACCTCAAGCTCGACCCCGCCAAGGTCAACCCGCTGGGCGGCGCCATCGCGCTGGGCCACCCGCTGGGCGCCACCGGCGCCGTGCGCATCGCCACCCTGCTGCACGGCATGCGCCGCCGTAAGCAGAAGTACGGCATGGTGACCATGTGCATCGGTACCGGCATGGGTGCGGCGGGCGTGTTCGAGGCGCTGTGAGTTTTGCCGTCATGCCAGCGCAGGCTGGCATCCAGTGACTTCCGCCCGAAATACCGACGACGCCGCAGCAATGCGGCGCCGTCGTCGTTTGCAGCTTGCGCTCAGCCGCGATGCGCCTGCTGCGCCTCGAACGCCCGGCGCAGTTCGGGGTCGAGCACGTCCATCTGCCGCCGCGACTGCATCAGCGGCTGCTCGCCCATCGGCAGCTGGCAGTTGCGCGACAAGGTATCGGCGCCGGCCGAGGTGGTCGCGGTGACGTCCTGCAGGTTGACGGTGACGGCGAGCGTGTCGCCCAGCGGCTCCATCGCGACGCACAAGCGGTCGATCATCGCCATGCTGCGATAGCGGGCGCCGTCGACCAGCACCATCAGGTTGTGGCCGTCCACCCAAGCGCTGGAGCGCACGCCGGGCACCCTGGCAACGACGGCACGAGCCGATTCGTGTCCGACGGGGCGCGACGGATCGGCCACGCGCATCGAACGCAGCATGTCGTTGGACATGCCTTCAAGATGCCGCTGCACCACGCGCTGATTGCCGGTGACGGCCGCCGCCTCGATGGCGGCCATGTGCCGCGCGGTCGCCAGCGGACTCACCGGCTGGCCAGCCTGTGGCGGGCGAGGTTCGTGCGCGGCGGTTTCCCTGGACGGGTCGCTGCAGCCTGCGGCAGCGATACAAGTCACGACGGCGGCAATCAGCCAGCGCTGCATGGTCATCCCTTTCCCCCGAAAGTGTGGGTCGCAAGATAACCCGCCGAATGTGCGATGACGAACCCGAACCGGCGCTCAGGGTACAGCCGGGCGATCCTCCGCACGCGCGCGCAACGATTCGTAGAGCTGCCCGGGCCCGAGCAGGATGTCCTTGAGCCCGTCGCGCACCCGTTCGGAACCCAGCGCCTGGCTGCTCATCGCCGAGTGCGCTTCCAGCGCGTCCATGATCGCGTGCAGCAGCGCATCGCGCAGGTCGGGCGAATTGGCGAACTGCTCCTTGCTGTTGCTGCCAGCCTGCTGCACCAGGGTTTCGTTCTCCAGCAGCTTGCCCTTGAGCACGCCGTTCACGTAGACGAGCTGGTCGCCATCGCTGAGCTGCCCCTCGAACAGGCCGTTGACCCGCTCGATGATCTCGGTGAGATAGGCCTTCTCCTTTTCCTGCACCGAACCACTCCCCACGGCATCCAGCGGCGGCAGCTTGTAGTCGCCCTTGCCGTCGTCGTGCAGGTTCATCGGCTGGCGTCCAGCGTTGCGCAAGGTGTGATGGGTAAGCACCACTTTCGACAGATCCACCGTCTCGCGCTCGCGGCCGAACTCCAGGAGCGGGATCAGCCGCTTGTAGAAGATGAAACGCTTCTCGATGTCGGTGTTGCCGTAGTCGAACATCTGCGACAGGAAGGCGTACAGGCGCACGTAGGCGCCCATATCACCCTTGAACAGCTGCAGCGCGTCCATCACGTCCTTCTGTCCCTGGGCGACCGCATCGTCGCCTCCTTCCAGCGCCGCGGCACGCGCCAGTTGCGCGGCGCGGTAACGCTTCAGCAGGCGGTCGGCCA